>NZ_JAVRHY010000009.1:0-126747 GCF_031846305.1 Spectribacter acetivorans | reverse complement strand
AAGATCAACCAGCCCGACCTGCAATACGAAGCCGACCTGCTGGGTGACAAATACATCAACCAGGACCTGATGCGCTACGAACTGCACCGCGTGTGGGTGGTGGATGCCACTCTCCGCGACGGCACCAGCCACCAGTTCAAGCGCCGGACCTTCTACATCGACGAAGACGGCTGGAACATCGTGGCCGTGGACGCCTACGACAACCGCGACGAACTGTGGAAGTTCCAGGAAGCGGCCAACGTGCATCTGCCCACCGGTCAGTTCGTGGGTGGTGCGCCGGAGTTGATCTACGACCTGCAGTCCGGGTTGTACTTCTCCACCGCGATGACCAACGAGGGTCAGCCCAACGACTTCTCGGTGACCTACGAAGACCGCCACTTCTCGCCGCAGACGCTCAAGCGGCGGACTACGCGGTAAGCGCAACACGACAACCATCGTGACGATCAGCCGCGGGCCTTCGGGCCCGCGGCTTTTTTGTGGTGCGCCCGGCACGGGCGCACTCTTGCAGGTGGAAGTCCTGCCGGGAGTTGGTCACGACGACCGAAGCGAAGCGCAACTGCGTGAGGGTGACCGAGCGTGGGGAGGAAGCGTGGAGCGAAGCTGCGAGCCGATGGACAAGAACCGGATACAAGGCGCTGCCGAGCAGGGCGAGTGGGCACGAAACCACGAAGCTCTTGTGACCAAGGCGAAGCGGCGTAGATTCGGCGGTTGTGCGGTGAAGGAGTGCGTTCTTACCCGGGGAGATCTCGCCTTGTGCCTGAAAGGGCGACGGTGATGCCGGCGCGAGAAGTCAGCAGAGGCCGTAGTAGTTGCCATCCGGTGACGAAGGGCCGAACGAGAAGGAGTGGATGACGACGTGACGCTCGAGCGCGCATGGCATCAGAAGCCCGGTCGACCGGGGCGGACGGCGGTGGGTGCGGGTGAAGCCCAAGCCCGAGGCGTTGGCGATGAAGCGCGGTCGGTGGGTCACGACACGCAAGCCACAGGGCGAGACAGCCTGCTTTGGCAGGCGCTCGCGAGAGAGAACCTGGTCAAGGCGTGGCAACGCGTCAAGGCCAACAAGGGCAGTGCCGGGGTGGATAGCCGCACGATTGCCGAGACGGCGGCTTACCTGAAGACCGACTGGGCACGCATCCGCAAGGAACTGCTTGCCGGCACCTACCGGCCGTCGCCGGTACGCCGGGTACAGATTCCCAAGCCGGGTGGTGGTCAGCGAGAGCTGGGTATTCCGACGGTGGTGGATCGTGTGATCCAGCAGGCCCTGCTGCAAGTATTGCAGCCGCGGATTGACCCGACATTCTCCGAGTCCAGTCACGGATTCCGTCCGGGCCGGCGTGCGCACGACGCGGTGTGCCAGGCACAACGCCACGTGCAGGACGGTTACCGGGTGGTGGTGGACGTGGATTTGGAGAAATTCTTTGATCGGGTCAACCACGACGTGCTCATGGGCCGCCTGGCCAGACGGATCGATGACAAGGCCGTACTGCGGCTGATTCGTCGGTACCTCAACGCCGGCATCCTGAGCCGTGGCCTGGCCATACGGCGATACGAGGGGACGCCGCAAGGCGGCCCGTTATCACCGCTGCTGGCCAACGTGCTGCTGGACGAGGTGGACCGGGATCTCGAACGCCGGGGCCACCGCTTTGTACGTTACGCCGACGACCTGATGGTCTACGTGCGCAGCCACAAGGCGGGGGCGCGGGTGCTCGAAGGGCTGCGCAAGCAGTTTGCCCGGTTGCGCTTGAAAGTGAACGAGGCCAAGACCGCCGTCACCAGTGCCTTCGGGCGCGTGTTTCTCGGCTTCGAATTCCGGGCAGCGCCCGGCGGGGTCGTGAAACGTGGTGTGGCGAGCAAAGCCAAGACCACATTCAAGCAGCGGATACGGTGGCTGACCTGCCGTAGTCGCGGACGAAGCCTGAACCAGATCGTCGAGCAACTGCGCGCGTTTGTGCTGGGCTGGAAGGCCTACTTCCGCCTGTCGCAGACACCGACGGTGTTCCGGGAGCTGGACCAGTGGCTTCGCCATCGCCTGCGCGCCATTCAACTCAAGCACTGGAAACGGGGCAAGACGATGTACCGGGAACTGCTGGCTCTGGGCGCACGCCCAGAGCAGGCGCAACGCGTGGCGGCGAACAGCCGCCGCTGGTGGCGCAACAGCCGGTACGAGCTCAATCGCCTGATGCCGATCGCCTACTTCGATCGGCTGGGCATGCCCCGCCTCTCATGAACCTCAACTTCTCGAACCGCCTAGTGCGGACCCGCTTGCTAGGTGGTGTGGGAGGGGTCGCTCAGGAAATCTGAGTGCCCCTATCCTGATCCTGATCAATCGTCGCCCGATTACCCCGTAGGGCGGCTTTCAAGCCGCCAGTATGGTCCGGCACCAGATTCGAACAGGCGCGATAAATCGCGCCCTACAAAAGCGGCATAGAACCGGACCGTCATCCGGTCATGAGGTAGGGCGGCTTTCAAGCCGCCAGCATGGTCCTGCGCCTACAGCGCGGCGGTGACCTCGCGAATGGTGTCGCGAAACCAGTCATGGGCCGGGTGCCGTGCCAGCCGCTGATGCCAGACCAGACGAATGGGCATCGGCTCCCGCTTGAACGGCGCCGGCCGGGTAATCAGGCCGGCTTCGGCGGCAAAGCGTTCGGCCACCCGGCGCAGCAGGGTCACGACCAGGTCGGAAGCCGCGACAACGGCCGGGGCCGCGGCGAACTGATTGATGGTCAGCACCACCCGCCGGCTCAGGCCCAGCCGGGCCAGGTCACGGTCGAGCACGCCGTCGCCGTGGCCGCTGGGCGACACCAGCAGATGGTCGGCCGTGGCGAATCGCTCGGGCGTCAGTTTGCCCTGGCTTAGCGGATGGTCCGGCCGCATCAGGCAGAGGAAATCCTCGGTCAGCAGATCGACCGAGCCGAAGCGGGCCTCGACCGGATCCAGCGAGCCGAATGCGAAATCCGCACGGTGGGTATCCAGAAGCGCCCGCGGCTGATCCACATGTGGCAGCAGGCGAAGATCGACGCCCGGGGCATCCTGTCGTAGCCGGGTGATCAGTGGCGGCATCACCACGGTGGAGAAGTAGTCATTGGCCACCAGGCGGAAGGTCCACTCCGACGTCGCCGGGTCGAAGGCGGTCGGCGCCAGCGCCTGTTCGATATCCAGCAGCGCCGCCCGAACCGGAGACTCCAGTTCCAGCGCCCGGGGGGTGGGCACCATGCCTTCGGGCCGGCGCACGAACAGCTCGTCGTGGAAGGCCGTACGCAGGCGCGACAGGGCGTTGGACACCGCCGACTGCGTCAGGAACAGCCGTTCCGCGGCCCGGGTGACGTGCTGCTCGCGCATCATGGCGTCGAACACCCGCAGCAGGTTGAGATCGAAATTCGCAATACTCACGGCCGACCTCCCGGCGTTTCCTTACTATTCATGAAATAAATAATACATTTATTAATAATTCATTTCCCAAATCATCAAGGCGCCCCTATCGTGACTCCCGGACATCGACGATATGCCGATGAACGCAACAACCTTCGAGCCAGGAGACACGCATGAAAACGGAATGCCACGAGAGCCGCAGCAGCATTGTCGGCGGGGTGATCGGCGCCAGCCTGATATTGCTGGTATTCGCCGCACAACACGTTCATCAGGTCGGGCAGGGCGTCGCCGCCCCGCCGCAGGCTTTGAACTGGATTCAGCCGCCGGCACGGTTCCCCGACTCGTGATCGGCCGCCCCGCCACCAACGGCCCCGCCGGCATCAGCCCGGCGGGGCACTTCAACTGGCCCGATCTCGACCGATAACCCGGTGAGAGCCGATCCAACGAGGAATCCATCATGAGTGCACCTGTCCACATCCGCCGCCCGGTCATGCCGGTGCTGGTCTTCAGCGCCGCCCTGCTGGCCATCGCGCTGACCGGTCAGCAGGCCCATCAGGTTGGCGTGGACGCCGAACGCGCGGCCCCCGGCTGGAACTGGGTGGAAATGCCCAGTCTGTTGCCGGACCGGTAAAACGGGCGCCCTCGACGGGTAGTCGACGCGTTATCATCGGCGGCCGTTTTTCGCGACCGGCCGATTGATGAGTGACCTGGTTTTCGAGTGCCGACACGGCGAGGACATCGCCACCCGCATCGAACCGCTGGCAGCCCTGCGCATCCGCGTGTTCCGCGAGTGGCCCTACCTTTACGACGGCGATCTCGACTACGAACGCGACTACCTGAAAACCTACGTCAACGCCGAGCGCTCGCTGGCGTTCCTGGTATTCGACGGGGACGACCTGGTGGGCGCCACCACCGCGCTGCCGCTGGTGGACGAGGAAGCCGCCTTCCGGGCGCCGCTGGAACAGGCCGGGTTCGATCCCGAACGGGTGTTCTACTTCGGCGAATCCATCCTGCTACCCGAGTATCGCGGCCGCGGTTTGGGCCACCGCTTCTTCGACGAACGCGAAACCTGGGCCGCCGAGCAGGGCGGTTTCGACACCACCTGCTTTTGCGCCGTGCAGCGGCCGGCCGATCATCCCGCCCGCCCGGCCAACTACAAGCCGCTGGACGAGTTCTGGCGCAGCCGCGGCTACACGCCCCGGCCGGATGTGATGGCCCACTACGCCTGGCCGGATGTCGGCGCCGACGAGGAAACCGAAAAGCCGCTGATGTTCTGGACCCGGCCGCTCCGGCCGGAAGAACCGTAGGGCGCCATTCAAGCCGCCGCGCTTGAGCAGGAAACGGCGTATTGACCAGGCGCGATGAATCGCGCCCTACGGCAATCGACCGTAGGGCGGCTTTCAAGCCGCCTTTGTATAGGATGAAATGGCGCAACGGACAGGCGCGATAAATCGCGCCCTACAGCGAGGGACCGTAGGGCGGCTTTCAAGCCGCCGGTCACGTGGGATTGCAATACCGCCAACTGCAAAAACACGCCGATTCGGCCGCATTCTGGTAAACTGATCGATCGATCAGCCGTTACGACGGGACGCCCGGCCGCGCCGGGCAGCGAGGAATCACCATGGTTGTCGCACTCACCACATTCGCCGTTTTCGCCTTCATTCTCGGGTCGATGTTCTACGTCTACCGGATGCGGGGCGAGGAGCGCTACGCCAGCTTCGGCGAGTACGTGCGCAAGGGCTGGCCCATCTTCAGCCCGCTGAACTGCCTGCTTTACCTGTTCACGGAAAAGCGGGCCCGCAAGCCCATCATGGACACCACCGAGTACCCGGAACTGGCGCCGATCCGCGACAACTGGGAAACCATCCGCGACGAGGCGGTGGCCCTGTACGAAAGCAAGGCGTTCGACCAGACCAACAACCCGGAATCCAGCGCCTACTACGACATCGGCTTCCGCACCTTCTACAAGTACGGCTGGAGCAAGTTCTACCTCAAGTGGTACGGCACCACCCACCGCTCGGCCCAGGCCGCCTGCCCGAAGACGCTGGAAATCCTCAAGCAGGCGCCCACGGTGAAGGGCGCCATGTTCTCGGTGCTGCCGGTGGGCTCCAAGCTCACCCGCCATTGCGATCCGGTGGCGGTGTCGCTGCGTTATCACGTTGGTCTGGCCACGCCCAACGACAACGCCTGCTACATCAACATCGACGGCACCGACTATTCCTGGCGTGACGGCGACGACCTGCTGTTCGACGAAACCTACCTGCACTACGCCCACAACGACGCCCAGCGCTACCGCCTGATCCTGATGTGCGACGTGGAACGCCCCACCTGGGTGGTCGGCCGCATCATCAACTTCTTCTACAAGGCCCTGATGCGGGCCACCGTGGTGCCGAACACCGAGGAAGACCAGCGCGGCCTGGTCAACAGCATCTTCGCCCGCGTGTCCCCCACGCTGGCCAACGTGCGCACCCTCAAGGAAACCAACCCCGGCCGCTACCGCGCCATCAAGTACTCGGTGAATACCACCCTGGCGCTGGCCGTGTCCGGCCTGCTGATCGGCTCCATCTACGCCGCCTCCGTCCTCGCCGGCCTGGCCTAACCCCCAAGCCCAACCAAAGCCATCCTCTCTCCCCACGGGAGAGAGCCAGAGAGAGGGGAGAGCGCCCCACCGAGCCCGATCACGCGCCCCCCGAGTTGCGTTACCCCCACCCCGCCTGCTAACAAGAAACCGGGGACCACGGCGCGCCCGCGCGCCGGCAAGGGGTGCGAGGCATGCTGTTCATCACCAATCGCTTTCCCACGCAAAGCATCCGCACGCGTGTGGGCCGGCGCTTCACGTTCGACCTCAAGAACAACGCGCCCAGCAACTCCGTGTTCTTCTGCCAGCGCCAGGGCGCGGAGGAACACGAGGAAGTTGGCAGCACCGAACTGCTGAAACGGCTCAAGGACGCCGACTACCGGCAGATCCTGGTCTACATCCACGGCTACTCGAACCTGCCGGAAGACGTCTTCGCCGGCGCCGCCGAATTCCAGGCCCTGTGCGACGCCAGCAAGCCCAGGGAAATCCTCGTCCTGCCGGTCATCTGGCCCTGCGACAACGACTTCGGCATCGTCCAGGACTACTGGGACGACCAGAAGGCCGCCGACGCCAGCGCCCTGTCGCTGGCCCGCGTCATGGAAAAATTCCTCGCCTGGCGGAACGACCCGAAACAGAACCCCCAGGACAACCCCTGCCTGAAACGCATCAACGTGCTGGCCCACTCCATGGGCAACCGCGTACTGCGCGAAGGCCTGGCCGCCTGGAACCGCTACGACCTCGCCGGCGGCGTGCCCCTGCTGTTCCGCAACACCTTCCTGGTGGCCGCCGACATCGTCAACGAATCCCTGGAACCCGGTAACCCCGGCGAACTGATCGGCCACGCGTCCCGCAACGTCACCGTCTACTTCGCCAGCGACGACCTCGCCCTGCGCGCCAGCAAGGCCGCCAACCTGAAGAACCGCGTGGCCTCCCGCCGCCTGGGCCACACCGGCCCGGAAGACATGGACAAGGTCGGCAAGAACGTATTCTCCGTGGACTGCGACGACGTCAACACCGCCTACGACAGCCCCAAGGGCCACACCTACTTCCGCAGCGGCCGCACCGCCGGCAAGCCGGGCGTGGTGTTCGACCATATCTACGAATCATTGGTCACCGGGCGGGTGTTTCCGGAGGATGAGTTTCGGCGGAGGACGGTGTTGAGGGAGACAGCGGGGTAATGGGGTCTTTTGTGCTGACGGCTCAACGCTATACCGACATCGATGGATGGTATGTCTTTGTTTTCATGTGACTAAACGTCGATGTAGCGCTTTTGAAGAAGCAATGCTATGTCTACATTTTGTCGTATAGTTAAGCGTTACCCGGAAAAGGCCATAACCGATGAATAACTTTGAGCACGAGTTTCTCGAGAATTACCTTAAATTCGGGCTAGGGGCCCTTCCGAAGTCGGATATCGATGCACTAGTTATGCATTTGCTGGACAGGTATGGGTATGCCGGGTACGGGCCTCTAGCGACGCGCCGGAATCAAGAAGCGAGCGAAATCCTCAAAACCCCTGTAAGCAAGATCAAGAAGCTCCGGTACGAAGCCGCCCTGAAGTTTGGCGAAAGCATTGAAGAGCAGGCTAAAGGCCGACTTCTGGCTGCTCTGAGTCAGGCCACGCTGGAGATCGACGACAAAAAAGAGAAAGTCAACCTCATAATCGAGGACTCATTGGCGAAAAACTGGTTACAGGGGCAGCTGAAAAACCACCAGCTAATATTCGATCACTCATTTAACACCGAGATCGTGAAAGTTCCGGCCGATGGTCTATTCGCGGTTCTCGAGACGATTTTTAGCAAAAACGAACTTGACGAATTTCGTGAGGCGTACGACTCCGCCAAGAAGCTAAAGACAGCCGAAGAGCGTAGAAACGCGTTCAAACAGGCAGCGTCGAAATTCGCGCAAGGTGCAGCAAAACAGGCAGGGGGCGGAGTGGTTGCTGTCCTTAAGGCGCAATTGGGTATGGGGTGATTCGGGTAACAAGTACATGCAGCCGACGCTCGTACCTCGCGCGGCTGATGAACAGCGTTATGCGTCAGAGATAATGATGGTTTAGGGAGGTAACGTGTACTCGGTAATCATTCTCATCGTCTGGCTTGTTGTTTTTTTTGTCGTATGCAGATGCGTCGACAAAAACCCAAAGCAACGCGGTCCTCTCGTAATGGGCGGCTATGTTCTGGTAACGCTCTCAGTAGCTTTGGCACTGCTTGCCACAGCATTCCCTGTCTATTGGCCCAATCAAGCCGTTGACCAAATGTCATCGTCCGAGCTATCGAAGTTTGTCGCTCAGTTCATAGTAGTTCTGGGTGGCGCCGTTGGTGGGTCATTCTTAGCGCACGGTTTAATCAACACAAAGCCAAAGTAGTATTTGAATGCCGCATAACAGGTCGTTTGAGTCGGACGCTTTTCTCCGCTGCGATGCGCAAAGCGCTGCTCAACTTCGGCGTGAGAGGCTGCTTGAATTTTACAAAGGGGGAAACCAATGGCCAATCTGCCGTATGTACAGGCGACGAGTACTTTGGAAAAGATGCTTGACCAAATAAAAACAGCTTCGGTTCCAGACAAATTCTCGTCCGATTTTGTTGCCGAAAAACTTCTATTAAAGGGTGGAAATGGACGATCACTTATCCCATTTATAAAGAAAATGGGTCTAGTATCTTCTGACGGTACACCTACCGATAGATACAGGGAATTTAGAAACCCGACGAAATCGGGGTCGGCAATTGCGAAAGCTATGCGAGAGCTTTACGCACCACTGTTTCAAATGAACGAATATGTTCAAGATACAGATACATCTAAACTCAAAGGTCTTATCGTAGAAGCAACAGGCGCCGAGTCAAACTCGACTGTAGTCAAGAAAACTCTTTCTACGTTTCAAGCACTGAGAGAAAGAGCAAATTTCGAATCCGATCATGCAGAACCAGATGAAACCCACTCGCAGCCGGAAGAGCCGCCGAACGAGGCGCATCCGTCTATTCCGATCCAGCAATATTCTGGTTCATCGTCGAGCGAGTCGATTAATCTCGCTTATACGATAAATCTCAACCTCCCTGCGACAAAAGATATAGAAGTATTCAACGCAATATTTAAAAGCTTGAAGCAACACTTGCTTCAGGAGTGAAACGATGAATGTTGCTTCGGCCATTAAGTCCTTTGCGATGACGAATATGTTGTTAGAGGCTGATTTGGATCGAATTGAGGATCAATACGAGATCGATTTAGGTAGAGCGCAAAAGAAATCGAGTAAAATCGAGGATGCCTATTACCCTCAATTTGATGCATCTTTGCGGGCTGAAGCAAAAAAAATGGCGCAACACTATGAGATTTTTTACTGCCTGGAAAAATCTATAAGACAGTTAATAATCGACGTCTTCGAGGCCACGGGCGACGCTGATTGGTGGGCAAATATGATTCCCGATCCAGTGCAACAAAATGCGAAAAAGAGTATCAAGCGCGAGAAAGAAGCTGCCGTTACCCCTAGGTCTAGCGAGTCTATCGATTATACGACGTTTGGCGAACTCGGTGAGATCATTAAATTTAACTGGTCTCTTTTCGGCGGCGTGGTATTTAACGATCCCAAAGCGATGGAAAAAGTTATGTCAGCGCTAAATTCGCTCAGAAATCCGATCGCCCATTGCTCTCCTTTGGCGGATGACGAAGTGCTTCGGCTCGAGTTGGCGCTAAGGGATTGGTTCAGAATTATAAGTTAGACGGATAACTTTCAGGCCCGCTCTAACGAACCGCTGCAGTTGACCGCCCAAAGCGCTGGCGCGCTTCGGATTCCCTCCGCAGGCTTCGCCTGCTCCGGCGTCAACTGAGCTTGGGCGTTAGGCGTCTATTTGGCTAGGGGGATTCTATGACTGACGAAGAATATTGGGTTCGTAATATGTACACCGGGCCAGGTGGTGGCGCTTATACCGGCCCTGGCGGAGGTATGTACACGGGCCCTGGAGGTGGGGCGTACACGGGGCCGGGTGGTGGTATGTATTCAGGGCCAGGCGGCGGTGCCTATACAGGCCCAGGGGGCGGACTGTATACGGGACCTGGCGGCGGCGCATACACCGGTCCAGGTGGCGGGCTTTATTCCGGCCCTGATGGCGGTCTCTATACGGGTCCCGGCGGCGGGCTTTATTCAGGGCCAGGCGGCGGAATGTACACAGGCCCGGATTCGAATCCATATATGGCCATTCATCCCCCTTGGCCTCTATTTGTAGAAGAGCTTCGGAAAATGGGTATGGATGCAGAAGCCGATCTAATCGCGAATGCTCTGAAGAGTATAGGTTGGCGTGCCTAACAAGTCGCTGCAGTCGACCGCCCAAAGCGCTGCCGCGCTTCGGGTTCCCTCCGGGGGCTTCGCCCGCTCCAGCGGCAACTGAGCTTAGGCGTTATGGCGATCTGGTGTTGTAGTCGTGGAAACGAAATTTACGAACTTTGACGGCAGCCTGGACGATCGATGTCCTTACTGTGGAGCCCCCCAGAGACAGCATTTTCAAGATGTCGGTCAAGCAGACGGAGTGCAGTATCTGCATCGAATACCGTGCGCGCCAGAACGCCGTGAAATAACAAAGACGGAGATGAAAAAAGCAGTCATGGCGCGGCTTATCGTCTCCGCGTACGAGGTAGGGAAGTATGTGTGGAGCAAGATTCCATTCAAGAAAGAGATAGCGCTGTTATTTAGGCTATTGGGGCGGGCCTACGTGAGTGTCCGCGGGCTGATTTACTATTTGGTCAAGTACCGCAACAATCCGTAACACGCCCTTGTGGGGGTGACGGGGTCAGGTCTTGCGGGGGTGACGGGGTCAGGGGTGACGGGGGTGACGGGGTCAGGTCTTGCTTTTTGCCCCGCGTGGGACGGTTTCAGGTTCAAACTGCAACGCAGCGACGCTCGATAGCCTCGAAGCCTTGAACGCTTAGTAATTTGCTGAGACCCCCAAGCCCCGGCGTCACGCGCCGGGGCTCTCAGACAGTTACCGTAATCAGAGCCCCGGCAACGAAGGCAGACTTGACGCCCCCGACAGCAGCGCCTGATCAGACGGCCGCGGCAAGTCGGGTTCCGGCGTTGCAAGGTCCCGGATGAATACCGCGCGTGCCCGGTCGATTGTCCCGAATTCCGCCACCTTGAGTGCTTCGAAGGTTGGCGTCAGTGCGCCGTCTTCGCCGCCGAAGGCGACGATCAACGCGTCGAGCCCCGCTTGCGGGATGTCGATGAGGATTTCCTGATCGAGGGCGAGGCTCGGCGGGCGCAGGATGTCCGAGTAGTTGGTATTGCCGGCCACGATGGCTCGGTAGGCGTCCACGCCGTCCGCTGTAAGTTTGCTGGCGCCGTCGGCGACCACGCCGACTACCTGGATGGTGGCGTTGGCGCTGTCCTGGAAATGCTCGACGGAAAGCAGCGATGCCAGGTCGGTGTCGGCTGACGCGCCGGGGTTGGATCCGAGGGCGATAAGGGACTCCGCGACGGCGACCAGTTCCGGCTGGCTGGGCTGGGCAGCGGCAACGCCGGTGCCCACCGCGGCGGTGTAATTGACCAGTTCGAGCAGAGGTTCGGCGCCACCACTCAGGGGGCCGGCCAGCGAGCTGCCCGGGGGCGTGTCGGTGGACAGGCCGAGCAGCCCGTCCAGGGGCAGTGCGCCGGTCTGGGCGCTGGCGGTGCCGGCGGCCAGCATCAGGCCGGCGACGATGGTTACGGGTTTGTGCATGGGACTCCTCCTGCTTATTAGTAGTGCGTGCAGTCGTATCACTCGCCAGTCAACCGTTCAAGTTCAAACGGTCGTTAACCGGCGATCCTGCGCGTTCGCGACAGGGCCCATGGCCGGCCCTCTGGCTGCTCGGCTAGTCTGCAAGCGACACGCGACTCGCTAGTGCCGGCCGTGTCGGAAAGCGAATCGCGCATACACTGTCGCGAGTTGATAATCGGCTGATAACACTGACCGGCGTTCAACGCATGAGCAGGGCCGGCAGCAAGGGAGACACCCGTGGATCAGACACCGCTGATCGAGATCGGTCTGCCGATCTCGCTGATGATCATCATGGCCGGCATGGGGCTGACCCTGACGCTGGGGCATTTCCGGGAGGTGCTGCTGGCGCCGCGGGCGCTGATCGTGGGGACGGCGGCGCAGATTCTGCTGATTCCGGCGATTGCGTTCGCGGTGATCGAGGTCATGGGGCTGCCGCCGCTGATCGCGGTGGGCCTGATCGTGGTGGCGGCCTGCCCGGGCGGCACCACGTCCAACGTGTTCACGTTCCTGGCAAAGGGCAACGTGGCGTTGTCGATTCTGCTGACGGTGATTGCCAGCCTGATCACCATCGTGACGCTGCCGCTGTTCACCAACGTGGCGCTGGATCTCTACACCACGCTGGACGCGGATGCGCCGCTGCGGCTGCCGGTGGCGCGCACGGTGGTCACGCTTGCCGTGATCGTGATCCTGCCGGTTGCCGCCGGCATGGCGCTGCGGGCGCGCCGGCCGGCGTTGGCCGCCAGCGCCGAACGCTTCGTGGGGGCCTTCGGCATGCTGGTGCTGGCACTGCTGATCGTGGCCATCGTCTATCAGACCCGGGACGACATCCTGAGTCTGCTGGCCCAGGCCGGCCCGGCGGCGGCGATCCTGAATATCGCCGGCATTGCCATCGGCCTGGCCAGCGGCTACCTCAGCGGCATTGCGTTGCGGGACGCCCTGACCATTGCCATCGAGGTGGGCATCAAGAACGGCACGCTCGGGTTGCTGGTGGCGCTGACGCTGCTGGATTCCCCCGAGATCGCCATTCCGTCCGCCGTCTACGGCGTGTTGATGTTCGGGTTCGGGGCATTGCTGGTGGCCTGGGGGCGGCGGCAGGTTTCGCTCGCGGCGGAAAGCGGTGCGGCCTGACCTGTGATCCGGGCGTTAGACACCGAATGCTAACGGCCTTGCAAAGCTCGGAACGAAACCCGCTTTGACGTAATCATGGTTGCTTTATTCCTGCCGATAACCGCTTGCATATATGAACAAGCAACAGGGTTTCGGAGGAAATCATGATCGGACGACTTGCATTACTGTTGGTAGGCGCGGCTTTTCTGTCCGGATGTTCCATCGCGATTGCGAAACACGAGGAAATTGGGCCGGGGCGCTATCAGGTGTCGGCTTACGGCAATGTCTTCAGTACCGAGGATGATTTGCAGGTCAAGCTCAAGGAGGAGGCGGACGAAGTGTGCGGCATCGAGAATTACTCGTTCGCCAGCAGTGAGTACGGCCGCAAGCAGGACTGGAGCAGCTTTGCCGCAACCGGCCTCGCCATGTCCAAGGGTGTTGCCGAGGCCGAAGTGCTGTGCAACGAGGACGCAGGCTAGCGCGACCCCGCCGGAACTGCTGAAGCAGCCGGTACCCTAGTTGCCGCCTCGGGTATCGGCGTGGCCATCCTGCGTCGACTCGAACAACCGCGTCTGTTCCTCGCTGGCCTCCGCCTGATACTGACGCTTCCACTCTGAATAGGGCATCCCGTACACCCGCTCGCGGGCCTGTTCGTAGTCCATGTTGACGCCGCGATGCTCGGCTTCCGCGCGGTACCACTTGGCCAGGCAGTTGCGGCAGAAACCGGCCAGGTTCATCAGGTCGATGTTCTGCACGTCGGTGCGTTGCTGCAGGTGCCTGATCAGGCCGCGGAAGGCGGCGGCTTCGGCTTCGATGCGGGTCTGGTCGTCCATCGTTCCCTCTGTGTTGATGCGAGATGACGGCTGCCCGGTGTGGCGGCGGCCGTGGGTTGTGCGTGCTGTTCTGGTTCCCGTCATAGGCCGGCGTTATGCTTCGAGGCCCACACAAGACCTCGGAGATTTGCCATGCACAGACGATCGGGTATCAGCGTAGCAGCGGGCGCGCTGGTCCTCATGATGAGTGGTCCGGTGGCGGCGCAACTGCCGCTCGGCGACGGGCTGACTGGTGGTGGTACGGGCCTGTCGGTGGTGGATACCTCTGCGCTGGGCGCGACGTTGCTGCAGGCCGGCTCGGATGGCGCGGTGGCCGCGACGGCGGGTACGCCGCTGGCGTCGCTTGGCGTCGCCACCTCGGACACGGTGTCGGGCGCCGCGCCGCTGGTCACGCTGCCGCTGGCCTACGCGGATTTCGTGTTCTTCGACGGGCCGGTGCCGTTGCCGCGCGTGCTGCCGGATTCCCCGGTGGCTCTGCTGGCGCCGCTGCTTGATGAACTGGGCGGCGGGGACGGATCGGCCCTGCCCGGTCTGGCCGATCTGCCGCAGGTGAACATCGTGCCGCGGCTGGATCCGCTGCCGGTGCCGATTCCGCAGTTGGGGCAGGGGCTGGACCTGTAGGCGACCCTGCGGGGCGTGGTTGCCGTCGCCTAGAACATCGGATCGATCCGCAGGATGGCCTGGTTGTTCAGGGCGTAGGTGGTCTGGTCGGAGACGTCGCCGGGCCGGCGCACGGCGGGGCCGGCGGCTTCCACCAGCACGTAGCTTCGGCCCTCGTGGGTGATCCAGGCCTGGCCGGGGGCCGGCTCGGCGGCGATGCCGAGCAGATAGTGATCCGGCACCTTGACGCCGATGATGGCGGCGTCGGTGAGGTTGCCGAGGATGGCGGCCAGCAGCGCGGCCTTGGTGTCGCAGTCGCCGTAGCCCTCCGCCAGTGCCCGCGGCGGCGGGTAGAAGCCGATGATGCGGCGGCCGTTCTCCACGCCGGCCGGATGCCCGTAGGCCATGCCGCCCTGGACCAGCGCCATGGCGGCTTCCAGCGTCCATTCATGGCCGTGCCCGTGCCGGGCGGCCAGGTCGCGTAACGCCCCGGCCACCGGGGTGACGCGCTCGCGGTTGCGGGCGACCACCGCGGGTACGTCGACCGACAGGCGCATGTGCTGTGCGTTGATGTGGCGCACCCGCACGCCGCGCGCCTGCAGGTAGCGGGTCATCTCGTGATCCAGCGCCGCCTGGTCGCAACCGGTGGTGGCGCGGCAGCGCTCGACGATGGCGTCCAGTTCCGACTGGAACACGCCGAATTCGCTGGCGGCTTCGTGGCTCCAGGCGGCGGGCATGTCGAAGTTAATGGCTACCGGGTTGCCGTCGAAGTCGTGGAAGCGGGCGTTGAACTGGTACTCGCCGTTGCCGGCCAGCGTCTTGTTCAGCGCTTGCCAGCCGCCGGGCCAGACCTCCTGGCCCGGGGCCACCGTGGCCGGCCCGGTTTTCGACGCCCGGACCTCGCCGGCGTCGGCCCCGGAGTGCCAGACAAGCGTCAGCGCCAGCAGCAGACCGAGGCCGGACAGACGAGGATGGCGGGCGAAGTGTGATGCGGTCATGGCCGATTCCGTGCAGTGTTGACTGGAGCGATGGCCGCTGGAATCCGGTTGCGCGGTCCCGGTTCCGTCGTGCCTGACAAGGGCATCGGCCCGGCAACATGGCGACTTGATGACGACGCGTATTGGCCTGCGCGGTGGCTGGCGACCGCAAACGCCTGGTAGTCATTGGCTCGGGGCGGGCGCCGACACGGCGGACGGAAAATGCTGACAGCAGAATCCGCCCCGCCGCATGGCCGGCATGTCGAATTACGACGAGCCTCGCCGGCGCTCGCGGTTGCGGCACAATGGACGGGTTGCCCGCTGATTAGTGACGCCGATGGCCTTTGAAACGCTTGCCTACGAAACCCGCGGCCCGATCGCCGCCATCACGCTCAACCGGCCGGAGCGGCTGAACACCATCGTCCCGCCCATGCCGGACGAGTTCGAGGCGGCCATCGACACGGCGACCCGGGATGCCGCGGTGAAGGTGATCGTGCTGCGCGGGGCCGGGCGGGCCTTCTGCGCCGGCTACGATTTCGGCGGCGGTTTCGAGCACTGGGATGACTACATCACCACCGACGGCCGCTGGGACGCGGGCAAGGATTTCGCCTTTGCCACCGCGCCGCAGATCGCCCCCACCCAGAAGTTCATGAGCATGTGGCGCTGCCCCAAGCCGGTGATCGCCCAGATCCACGGCTGGTGCGTGGGCGGCGGCAGCGACACCGCGCTGTGCGCCGATCTGGTGATCGCGTCCGACGATGCCTGCATCGGCACGCCGTACTCGCGCATTTGGGGCGCCTATCTGTCCGGCATGTGGCTGTACCGGCTGGGGCTGGCGAAGGCCAAGGAATACGCGCTGACCGGCAAGCCGCTATCCGGCCGCGAGGCGGCGGACGTGCAGTTGATCAACCAGGCCGTGCCGTTCGCCGAGCTGGAAGACACGGTGCTGGCGCAGGCCGAGCAGCTGGCTTCGATCCCGGCCTCGCAACTGGCGGCGATGAAGCTGATGGTCAACCAGGCCTACGAGAACATGGGCCTTGCCAGCACCCAGACGCTGGGCCCGATCCTGGACGGGCTGATGCGCAACACGCCGGATGCCCTGAGCTTCATCGACAAGGCCGAGCGCGAGGGCGTGCGTGCAGCGGTGACCGCGCGCGACGGCCCGTTCGGCGACTACACCCAGGCCCCGTCGGCGCAGCGCCCTGATCCGGCCAACGAGGTAGCGGTCGCGGTGCCCTGGCGCCGGGACTGATCCGGGGCACGCGTCACGCCCGGGCAGCCCGGCCCGGACGTGACGCAGCCGTTCAGGCAGCCTTGCCGACCACCATGCCGCGGTAGCTCTCGATGATGTCCATGAACTCGTTGGTTTCCGCGGACGGCACGCCGACCGAGTACAGGGTGTTGCGAATTTCGTGTGCGGTCACGTCGAACTCGTATTCACTCAGGCCCAGGTTCTTGTGCGCCTCGAACATGTCGCGGCCGATGTAGCACTTCGGCCCGCCGGTCACCTCGATGCTCCAGGCGGTGACCATGAACTTGTAGCCGGCCTTGTAGGGCTCGACGTGAAAATCCTTCACGCCCTGGTTCATGTTGTTGAGCGTCTGGTTCACGTGCAGGCGGTCGATCAGCACGTCCACCGCCCCCGAAATGGCATAGGCGCCGCCGAGGCGCTCGTAGAGTGATTGTTCCGACATCCTCTCCTCCTTGTTCGCTTGATTGCTGGTGGCCGGCTGCCTCCGCAGGGCCGGGCCACGGGTTTTGGTAGCACGCCCGGTAGATACTGGCAAGACAAACAATGGGAATGCCAAGAATTGTGGAAATGCTCCCATGCAGGGCTAGACTGGTGGCCGAACGAATTTCCACACGGAGCGGTTGGCCATGACCGAGCAGGCGCGTCTGCTGGATATCTTCATCGCCCCCGACGCGGGCGCGCCGATGCAGTCGGTCGAGCGCTGCTGGGCCCTGGTAGAGACGGGGCTGGAGGGCGACCGTTACGCCCGGCGCTGCGGCACGTTTTCCGCGCGCAATCCGGCGGTGGCCGGGTCGCGGCCGGTGTCGCTGATCGCGGCCGAGGCAGTGGCCGAATGCAACGAGCGGCTGGGCACCGACATCGCCGCGCAAGTGATGCGGCGCAACCTGCTGGTATCCGGCATCGACCTGAAGGCGGCCATCGGCTCGGTGCTGTATATCGGCGAGGTGGAACTCGAGGTGATGAGCACCTGCCCGCCTTGCAGCTATCTGTCGCGCCTGCTGGGGGCGGATATGCGGGCGGGCCTGCGGAATCTCGGCGGGGTGCGCGCTACCGTGCGCGAGCCCGGCGAACTGGAAGTGGGGACCGCGATCGAGCTGGTGCCGGGCTGATCCTGGCCGTTGACCGGGCCCCGGGGCCGTATCCGGGGAGAGATTGCGTCGCCGCCTTCGGCGACTCGCAATGACCGTCCTTCGCTGGAACTAGGCTGCGGCCAGCCGCTCGACCGCCCGTTCGGCATCCGCCTGCAGGCGCTTCGCCGTCCGAGCCGTTTGCAAGTAGCGCCAGACCGAATCGTGACCGACCGGGTTGAGCCGGCAGCGCCGCAGCCACCAGGGAAAGTGCTGGTTGGCGCGCAGCAGATTCTGCAGGCTGATGTTCAGGCAGCCGGGCAGGTCGCCGGCCTGTTCCGGATGCGGGACGACCTGGCAGATCTGGTTGCGATCATCGTCGCTCAAGTCCAGCAGGGCGATGCGGGCCACCAGCGCGGCGCTGAACACCTGCTGGCACATGAACACCGACTGCAGGGCGATCTCGCCCGGCGCGAACATCGGCCGCGGGTCCAGCCGGGCCAGGCCGTTGGCGGTGCAGTCGACATGCAGCGTCCGGCAGTCGGTGGGGAGGCTGCCCTGTTCCAGGCGGATTTCGTCCGCGGTGATCGCGTCCACCCGGCCCAGCCGGACGACGTTGTCGATGCGGCGCAGCGCGGCCAGTTCGTCGCGGTTGACGGTGGCGCAGCGCCATTTGGTCGGGCGGACGGTGTCGTCCAGGCGCATGATGCTGCCCTGCTGCTCCAGCCGCAGGAACACGTCATCGACGGTCCCGGCCTCGACCACCGCCTGGGTCATGCGCATCAGTTCCGCCCCGACGATGCCGGGCTGGATGCTGGCACGATCCCACAGCCAGGCGTCGTTGGGCACGATCCATTGGATGCGCTCGGCGGCCACGCCGCGTTCCAGCAGGTAGAGCACGGCGTCGATCCCGGTCTTGCCGCCGCCGATCACCACGTAGCGTTCCCAGGGTTGCCGGATGGCCGCTAGATGGTTGATCGGGATCAGCGCGGCGGCCGGGTCGACCTCGAACCGGGGCGGACGCATGGCCGGCACTTCCACGTTCATGCAGGTGGCGTCCACCACGCGCTGATGGGTGGTGACCTCGATGCGGCGTTCCGCATCCAGCGCGGATACCAGCTGGCCGTTGCCGCGGTACTCGGTCTGGGGCAGGAACTCTACCCGGCCGCTGGCCAGGAACCGCTTCATCAGCGCTTCGTAATAGGCCAGTATCCGGGTGCGCGAGGCCAGGTCGCCACCGCCGTCACCCAGTTTCGCCGAGGGCGCGCCGTAGAAGGCCGCTGGCTGATGCAGCGTGACGAACGGGTACGCGTCCAGCCAGTGGCCGCCGGCCCGGTCGCGGCGGTCGGCGAGGATGATGCGGGCATCGGGCCGGGCCTTGAACACCACGTCGGCGAAGGCCATGCCCATGGCCCCGGCGCCGATGATGAGGTAGTCGGTCTGCCGCTGTTCGGTGGCCACGGTCAGCGATCCGCGGTGGCGCGCCCGAACGCCTGCACCATCAGGATGACCATCGCGGCCATGGCCACGAACGCGAACACCAGTGCCGGCAGCAGACCGATGATGCCGGCGATGTTGGTGTCGCCGAAGCGGTTGTCGCCGAAGGTCAGGGCGCGGCTGGGGGCGAACAGCGCACCCCAGTAGAAGATGGTGTTGGCGTAGCCGGTGCCCACGAACATCCAGCCCAGGTGGAAGGCCGGGCGTTCCGGGATGCGCATCACATGAATCAGCACCGCGCCAGCGAATACCAGCAGGCCGTTGAGCAGGCCACCCACGTGGGCCCGCGCCCAGGCGGCGCCGTCACCGGGCAGGCTGATCTGGAGGATGGTGCCCGGGAAGATTTCCAGGCCGCCCACCAGGCTGGTGGCCAGGCCGAAGCCCGCTACCAGGGCAATGAAGATCACGATGGCGCCGTGGCCCACCATCCTGCGCTGTCGTCGGTCCATGGCTGCATCTCCCCCTGTATCGTTCTTGTGGTTTTATTTTGTCAGCAATGGCGGCGATTTTCCCCACCTTTCTTCCGGCTCGATACGGCGGCTGATGCTGGCGCCGAGGCATGTTTCTTGCTGGATATTCACGGCACCTTCCGATGAAGCGTCGTCACCATGTCCATCCCCGTTTGCTGCATTGCCTGCGAACCCAAGGAGGAACGACTCATCCGCGGCCTGTTATCGGCCTTCGGATCCCACCTGAATGCCGAGTTTGCCTACGTGGCGCCGGAACTGGCGCAGTTGCGGATCGTGGACACGCGGCAGCCGCTCGGTCGCGAAATCATCGAACTCAGCGGGCCGGATCAGTTGCACCATCTTGTGGCACTGGTGGCGGGACGGCACGAGGAGGGGGAGCCGGATGCGCCGACGGGGGTCATCTGCCTGAAACTGCCGCTGTCGGGCAACGCCTTCATCCAAGCGATGAACACCTACGCCGAATCGCACGAACCGGCCGCGGCGCCGGCGCCGGCGGAAGATGGCGGCCGCTATTACCGCGGGGTGGCGGTGCCGCGATCGGCGCCGCCGTCCGACGATGCCGAACCCGGCCCGCGGCGACGCATCGTCTACCGGGGCCAGGTGATCGAGAAATAGCGGTCACTATCAGCAGCGGCCCTGCTTGGCCAGACCGGGCGGGCAGAAGCCGCCGCGGGGGGCGCGATCGCGATAGTAGCGACGGTCGTCGTAGCGTCCGCGGTCATCGTAGTAATAGTCATCGCGGCGGTCGGTGCTGATCGCGGCACCGCCGGCAGCGCCCACGGCACCACCGAGAATGGCGCCGTTGCGCCCGCCGATCTCGTTACCGATGGCGGCACCGGCCGCACCGCCCAGCCCGCCGCCGATCGCCGCGTCCAGGGTGTCCCGGTCGGCGAAGGCCGGCACTGCGGTCAGTGCGGTGGCCAGGCTGATCATCACAAGGGGCTTGTTCATGGGCGATATCCTCTGCGCTTGCACGGGGCCTCGTTTTCGGCAAGCCGAGCATCGCGCGTCCTGCCTGAACCGCCGCTGAATCGGGCCGGTGCGGGTGGTGGTCCCGGCGGGCGAGCCGGTGCATGATGGTGGGCCGATCAGCAACAAGACGAGGTGGGACTCATGAGCAGAACGCTGATCGCCGCATACGGTGCGGCCAGTTATTTCGTATTTCTGGGCACTTTCCTCTATCTCATCGGGTTCATCGCCGGCATCGCCGTGCCCAAGGGCGTGGACGACGGGCCGCTGGTGGCCTGGCCGCTGGCGCTGGCCGTCAACCTCGGCCTGATCGCCCTGTTCGGGGTGCAGCATTCGGTGATGGCCCGGCCGGGCTTCAAGCGGTTATGGACCCGGGTGGTGCCGCCGGCGGCGGAACGCAGCACCTACGTGCTGCTGTCCAGCGTGGCGCTGGTCGTGCTGTATCTGGCCTGGCTGCCGATGCCGAGCCAGGTCTGGTCGGTGGAGGCGTCGTGGCTGCGGGGCCTGCTCTGGGCGCTGTTCGGCCTGGGCTGGGTGGTGGCGCTGGTGTCCACCTTCCTGATCGATCATTTCGATCTGTTCGGGCTGCGACAGGTATGGCACCACTGGCGCGGCACGGAATGCCCGTCGCATCCGTTCAAGACGCCGGCGCTCTACCACTGGGTCCGGCATCCGCTGATGACCGGGTTCCTGATGGTGTTCTGGCTGGTGCCGGACATGACGGTGGGCCATCTGGTATTCAGCGCCGGGATGACGGCCTATATCGTGGTGGGCACGCTGTACGAGGAACGCGACCTGATCGCGGCCTTCGGTGAGCGCTATCGCCGGTATGCCGCGTCCGTGCCGCGTTTCATTCCGATGCCCGGGCGACGCACTGGCGAATGACGTGATCGCCGGCCGGCGGTTGGGAGGGGTGGAACGGCCGGTTATGATGGCGTATGCGTTTGCGCAGTTATCGCCGGCACGAGGCCGACTACGGTCTGTATGACGCTGACCTCGGGGTCGTAATGTCCGATGGCGTCCGCCCGCTGACCCGGCTGTCCGATTTCTATGCCGACCCGGCGAGCTGGCAACAGCGGGCGGCGGCCTGTGATGCGCCCCCGCTGTCGCCGGGCACCTTCGACCTCGCCCCGCCCGTGCCACCCACCGCAAAACTGCTGTGCGCGGCCATCAATTACCGCAGCCACGGCGAGGAAACCGGCTTCGAGCCCCCGAAGTATCCCAACCTGTTCGCCCGCTGGACGGCCTGTCTGTCCACCGACGGCGCCGAGGTGCCGGTACCCGTTGACGAACATCACGGCCTGGACTGGGAAGTGGAGCTGGCGGTGATCGTGGGGCGGCCGTTGTACAACGCCGATGCCGAGCAGGCGCAGGCTGCCATCCTCGGGTACACCGTGTTCAACGACATCAGCGGCCGGGTCAATCAGGGACGCGCCAACCGCCAGGCCAAGGGCCAGTGGGCGCTGGGCAAGAACGGCGATGCCAGCGCGGCCATCGGGTCGGACATCGTTGCCGCCGATGCGCTGGATGCGGACAATCTCCGCCTGGGCACCCGCCTCAACGGCGAGACCATGCAGGACGGCAACACCCGCGACATGATCTTCGGCATTGCCGACATGCTGGCCTTCGCCTCGCGCGGACTGACCCTGCAACCCGGCGACCTGCTGGCCACCGGCACCCCGGCCGGCGTCGGCGTGGGCCGCAAGCCGCCGCGCTTCATGCAGCCCGGCGATACCGTGGAAGCGTTTGTCGACGGTGTGGGGTCGGTCGTCAGCCGGATCGTGGCGGCCGAGTGACGCGGTGTCTGGCACCCTGTCCGGCGCAGAGTCATTTCACGGCAGGAATATAACCATGTGGCGCACCATGCTGATGGCCGTCGGCCTGACCCTGATGGCGGGCACCGCCGCGGGCGAGGCGAAAGTTGATCTCGGTATCGATGCCGAGACGGACGCCGGCCTGGATTCCGGGTTGAAGCTCGAGGACGACGTCGACGTGAATCTCGAGGCCGAGACCGAGGCCGACGCCGCGTCCGGTGACGAGGGCGTCGATGCCGATGGGAAAGCCGATGCGGACGGGTCGGCTTCGGAGGATGCGGGCAGCCGTTAGCGGTCGCAGCCGGCGCGGGCCGGTGTAGCGTTCAGTCCGAGTTCAGATGGTCCCTGGCACCGCCGGCTGCCTTTCATTGCACCGCGGCATCGCGCGAGCGGGGTCGTGGCTGACGCGGGATATGGCTTAAGATTCGGCGAAGCACCCGTTCGACTCTGCTGTCATGCGCTGTTTGAGATTTACCGACCCTGTATCGGCCCCGGCATGCCGGATCGGCCTCGGCCTGCTGTTCGCCGGCGGCCTGCTGTTGACCGGGACTGCCCAGGCCCAGCAGCAGCTCACCTTCGCGCCGGCGGGCCAGTCCACGACCGCCGACATCGATGCGGCCGGTGCCCGGGTGGTGTTTCAGTCCACCGCCAATCTCGACGACGGGGTGGGCAATGCGGACGGCTCGAGCGAAATCTTCGCGGTGGATGCGGATGGCGCGAATCTGGTCCAGCTCACCCAGTCCGCCCTGGCCTCGACCCAGCCGGCCATCGCCGGTGACGGCTCACGGGTGGCGTTCGTCTCCAGCGCCGATCTCACCGGGGGTAACGCCGATGGCGGGCCGGAAATCTTCCTGGTGGACGCGAGCGATGGCGGCAATCCGGTTCAGGTGACGGATACCGGGCCGGGCAGCGGCATTGCCCAGCCCGATCTCTCGGCCGATGCGAACCGGATTGCGTTCACCGCAACGGCCAATCTCACCGGTGAGAATGGCGACGCCAGCCGCGAACTGTTTGCCGTGGACGCCGACGGCGAGAACCTGGTGCAACTGACCACCGGACCGGCCGGCACCGCGGTGGGATTCGCGCGCCTGCAGGCGGATGGCAGCCAGGTGGTCTTTTCCTCGGCCGCGAATTTCGCCGGGAGCAATGGCAACGGCAACAGTGAAATCTTCCTGGTCGACGCCGATGGCAGCGAGTCGGCGGTACAGCTCACCGACACCGTGGGCGGCGCCTCGATTCGCCCCGACATCGCCGACAACGGCCGCATCGCGTTCGAATCCACCGCGGCGTTGGACGACAACCCGCAGGGCACCAGCGCGGTGTTCGTGATGGATACCGACGGCGACAACCTGCAGGCCCTCACCGACGCTGACGAGGGCAGCGCCGGTTTCGTGCGGATCGCCGGAGACGGCAGCCGGGTGGTGTTCCAGGCCACTGCCGGCGTCAGCGGGGACAATCCGGACGGAAATCCCGACGTGTTCATCGTGGATGCCGATGGCGATGATCCGGACCGCCTGACCAGCGGCGGGCTGGCGTCGGAACAGCCGGCGATTGCCGGGGGTGCCGGTCAGGTGGCGTTCCAGTCCGCGGCCAATCTGTCCGGCAACAACGCCGAGGGCAACGTCGAAATATTCATCATCGATCCGGCGGATGCCGACGATGATGATGACGGCGGCAACGGCGGCGGCGTTGGCGACGATTCCTTCGTCTGTGACAGCCTCGGCAGCGGTTGCAGTTTCTGTGACGACGACGATCAGACCGCCGCGGTCGACCGCGGCGTGGACCCGCTCTTCGCGTTGCTCTGCGGGATTGCGGTCTGGCGCATTCGCGCCCGCGGCCGTCCGGCCGGGGAGAAACCGCATGACTGACACCATCGGGCGGGGCCATTGCCGGTGCGGCGCGATCGAACTGACCGTCACGGGCGCGGCCCTGATGCGTGGCCTCTGCCATTGCACCATTTGCCAGGCGTTCAATGAGGCACCCTACGCGGATATCACCCTGTTCCGGGCCCGCGATCTGCAGGTGAATGCGCCCGAACGGGTGCGATTCGATACCTACCGGCCGCCGCCCGCAGTGCAGCGCGGCAAGTGCGCGGACTGCGAGCAGCCCGCGATCGAGTATCTCGACATGCCCGGCTTGCCGAAGCTGGCCATCGTGCCCTCGGCGAATCTGCAGGAACTACCCGGCCTGCCGGATCCGGCGCTGCATATCTTCTACCACCGGCGAACGGCCGACGTTGACGATGGCCTGCCCAGGTTCAGCGGCTACTGGCGCAGTCAGCTCGCCTTCTCGTGGCGGGTGATGGCGGCACTCTGGCGCACCCGCTAGGCAGTCTCGCCGGGGTTGGCCAGCGCCAGCAGAACATCGGCGTGGCAGGGCTGATCCAGCGGGCAGAAGCAGGCCAGATTTCGGCCCCGTAGCGGCGCCAGCCAGGCGGCCACGCTCGCATCCAGCCCGCGACGGCGGGCGCTGGCACGGCCCCGCACGACTGCGAGGATGGCGCCGGATTCGCAATCCGCCCGGAAGCGGGCAACGCACTCGCCGGCGTCGCCGTGCTCACCCACGCGATACGGATTCCCCCAGATGCCGGGCCGCGCCACGCTGACGGTATTCGCCGGCAGGCGCCAGCCGCGGGTTCGTTTTTGCTGCACGCGGTGGGGCATGAATGGTACCTCGCGCCTCGGGGCGGCCCCGACTTTCGTTTCGGCATTTGCCACCGTAATCCCTGCTATCGTAGCGCTGAACAAGCAAGGAGGAGGCAGGCCACCATGACAGAGCGTGTTCAGCGCCCGGCCAAACCGGATGTGAGCGGATTCAACCCGCTGCAGAGTCTGCGCCGGCGGGTGGGGCAGACCCGCGACGCCCTGACGGCGGCATCGCACCTGTTCGATACCCGGGCGGTCAGCCGGGAAACCGCCGAACTGGCCCGCGAGATGATCGCGATCCTGCGCGGGGACTCGGCGATCACCATCGATCCCAAGGACAAGCGCTTCCGCGACCCGACCTGGGAGGAAAATCCGTTCTTCCGGCGGCTGGCCCAGACCTACTTCGCCTTCTGCCGCGCGGTGGATAACAGCGTGGCCGAAACCGGCGACTGGAAGGAGCACGAGCGGGCCGAGATTCTGGCCGACATCGTCACCTCCAGCCTGTCGCCCACCAATCTGCTGTTCTCCAACCCGGCCGCGTTGAAGCGGGCGGTGGAAACCCGTGGCGGCAGCCTGGTCAACGGCCTGCGCAACTTCCTGACCGACCTGCGGCAGAACGGCGGCATGCCCCGGCACGTCGACCGCAATGCCTTCGCGGTGGGAAAGGATCTGGCGGTGTCGCCCGGCGCGGTCGTGTTCCGTAACGAGGTGCTGGAGATCCTGCAGTACAAGCCGCAGTGCAAGCAGGTTCACAAGCGCCCGATCCTGGTGATGTCGCCGCAGATCAACAAGTTCTACTTCATGGACCTGGCGCCGGGCCGCAGCTTCATTGAATACGCGGCGCAGAACGGCATCCAGATATTCGTGGTGAGCTGGCGCAATCCCGGGCCCGAGCAGTCGCACTGGAACTTCGAGACCTATATCGAGGCCCTGCTGGAAGCGATCGACGCGGTGCTGGATATCACCAAGTCGCCGGACCTCAACACCATGGGCTTCTGCGCCGGCGGCATCACCCAGTCAGCGCTGCTCGGGCACATGACCAACCGGGGCGACAAGCGCGTGCACTCGCTGTCCTACGCGGTGACGCTGCTGGATTTCTCGGTGCCGACCATGGTCGGGGCGCTCAACAACGACCAGATTCTCGATTCCAGCCGGCGCGACTCGGCCCGGCGCGGCGTGCTGCCGGGCAAGACCCTGCGCACGTTGTTCGCCTGGTTCCGGCCCAATGATCTGGTCTGGACCTTCTGGGTGAACAACTACCTGATGGGTAACGACCCGCCCAAGTTCGACATCCTGGCCTGGAACAACGACAGCACCAATCTTCCTGCCGGGCTGCACGCGGACTTCCTGGATGTGTTCCAGAACAACCCGATCCCCGCTGGGGAGCTGGAAATGTTCGGCGAGCGGCTGGACCTGAGCAAGCTCAAGATGGATGCGTTCGTGACCGGGGCGGTTAACGACCACCTCACGCCCTGGCGGGCCTGCTATCGCACCACCCAGCTGCTGGGCGGCAAGAGCCAGTTCCTGCTCAGCAACGCCGGCCACGTGGCCAGCCTGGTGAATCCGCCGGGCAACCCCAAGGCGAGCTACTTCCGCAACGATACCAATAAGCCGCCGGCCGACCCCGACCAGTGGTACGCCGACGCCACCCAGGAAACCGGCTCCTGGTGGGAGTACTGGCTGGAGTGGATTCAGGCCCGTAGCGGCGAGAAGAAGAACGCCCCGCGCAAGCTGGGCAGCAAGAACTATCCGGCGCTGGATCCGGCCCCGGGCACCTACATCTTCGAGGAGCCGGGCGAGGGATAGCCGGCGGCGGCAGCGTCAGTCGCGAAAATCCGGCACCCGGTCGGGTCGGGCGTAGGGGAAGAAGTCCGCCGGCTCGATCGGGTGGTAGCGGTTGAGCCCGGCGATCGCCCGCAGCTCCAGTGCGGCCAGGTCGATGGCGCCGTCGTCCATCAGCCCGTCGTCGCGCACCTCGAGTGTTTCCACCTGTCCCACCAGCAGCGCCGTGCCGTTGCTGCGGATGGGAATCTCCTCGGTCAGCCGCAGCCCGATGCGGATGGGGCTTTCCGCCACGAACGGGGCGTCGAAGCCGTCGCGGTAATGCGGGGTAAGCCGGCAGTGTTCGAACTCGGATTCGTCCGCGCCGAACTTGGCCGAGGTGTAGTGGGCCCGTTCGGCCATCGCCCCGGTAATGGCGTTGAGCGTGTACACCCCGGTGGCCTGGATGTTCTCGTGACTGTGGCGCGGCACCGTGGTGGGCCGCAGCATCAGGCCCAGAAACGGCGGATTCGATCCGAGGTGTACCGCCGAACTGAAAACCGCCAGATTCTCCCGGCCGTCGCGGCTGCGGGTGCCGACCAGGTTCGCCGCCTTCACGCCGGTCACGCTGTTGATCAGATTCAGGCGGTAGACGCGGTCCAGTTCGTCGAGGGCGGCGGCGTCGAAATGCTGCCAGTCGGTCATGCTGGCTAGCGCCGGCGTGGCCGCATCTGATAGCGCGCCAGGCTGGTGGCCACCACCTCGCCGTCGGTGTCGCGCAGCTCGCCGTGGAGCACGAATTCGGCCTTGCCCTCGGCGATGGTCTCGGCCTCGATACGCTCGGCCTCGGCGGCGGTCATGGTCAGTTCGATGGTGACGTCGGTCTTGGCCGCCTTGACGAAGGCCATGTCCAGCGAGGTCACGATCGGGATGTAGCGGCGCATGCCGAAGGTGGCCAGCATCAGCGGGCCGCCGGGGAATTCCGCCAGCGTGAACAGGGCGCCGGCATACATGGTGCCGATGTGATTGACGTTGCCCTTGAGCGGCATGCGGCAGACCACGCGGCCGGATTCCAGCGCCTCCACCCGCACGCCGGAACGGCGCACGAACGGGATCACGAAACGGGACAGCGACCGGATCAGCCGCGGCTGGATGCGGTCACTGTAAATCTGCTCGGCGCGGTCCACGGGCAGGCCGGCGGCGCGGGCGCGGTCCAGCATGCGCTGGGACAGGTCGGCGATATCGGGCATCGATGGTGGTGGTCCTGGGTGGGGCCGGGCATGTTAGCACCGGCCGCGTTGTCAGCCCGTGGACGTACCCGGATGGATCACCGGCTTGATGGCGAAATCGTGCTGAATGGCCAGGTCGTGTTCGCGTAGCTGCGGTTCCAGCAGCGCCCACATCTCGTCGTAGCGATAGAAGGGCACGCGCGGGAACAGGTGGTGGATGAGGTGATAGTTCTGCGACTGCAGCAGCGGCGTCATCAGGGTCTCGAAACCCTGGCGCACGGTGGTGGCGCGGGTGAAATTCTCGGCCTGCGGGGTGTCGTGGGGTTCGTGCGGCAGCCAGAAAAAGGCGAAGCCGAGCAGTACCTGGGTCAGCCGCCCTGGCAGGAACCACAGGAACAGCAGTTCCAGGCCATAGCCGGCGGCGATGATGGCCGCGAACAGGCTGGCGCAGATGGCGATGGCCACCAGCGTGGGCCTGAGATGCCGGTAGGCGGTCTTGTCGCCGTGGCGCAGGACGAAATAGAAGTACCAGGCATCGATGAACATCCAGCGCACCGGCAGCAGCCACTTCGGGCCCTCGAAGCACCAGCGGTCCGGATCCTTCGGCCCCGAGGCGTGCTGGTGATGCTGGATGTGGCCCCAGCGGAACAGGCCGAGGGTGACCATGGGGGCGAACGGGATCAGGGCGATCTGGCCGATGACATCATTCAGCCCCTGGTGGCGCGATACCGCCCGGTGGATGGCGTCGTGCACCACCGAAAAGATCAGATAGCCGATCAGGCCGTTGATCAGAGCCCCGGCCCACAGCGGGATCAGCCCCGCCACACTGGCCGCCACCGACGAGAAGAACACTGCGAAGCACACCACCATCATCGCCAGCGTCTGCCAGGCCACCAGCGGCGGCTGGCAGATCTCCCGGATGCGGGCACGGTTGTCGTCGTTGGTCAGTTCGCGCTGGATCTGGCCGAGGGTCATGGACATGGTCGGATCTCCGGATTCAGGCTGACCGAAGGACGTCGTGGTCGGTCTCGAACAGCGGATGCAGCACCGTGCGCAGCAGCGGCTGGGTGAGTTCTTCCAGCCGCCGCCCGTGCAGCAACTGGCCGGCGGTGTGCAGATTGAGCAGGCCATGCACCGCGCCCCAGGCCACGTGCATGATGTCGCGCGGGTCGCCATCCAGCCGCCCGGCCTCGGTGGCCTCGGCCACGATCGCCACCAGGTAGTCGAACGCCGCGCGGCGCACGGCCAGCAGGTCGGGATAGTCGGCCAGTGGCGGCTGGTCGGCGGCGAACATCAGTTGATAGTCGGCCGGCTGCGCCCGCACGAACTCGAGAATGCCGTGGTGAATGGCCTGCAGCCGCGCGGCCGGGTCCGAGCCGGGCCGGTCGCAGTCGCGGATGCAGTCGAAAAAGCGCTGGTAGCAGTCCAGCCGCAATGCGGCGAACAGCGCGTCCTTGTTCTCGAAGTAGCGGTACGGCTGGGTGTGGCTGGTGCCGGTGCGCTCGGCCAGCCGGCGAAACGACACCGCATCGGCGCCTTCCTCGCGGTACAGGGCCAGGGCGGCCTCGCACAGCCGGCGACGAACACGTTGGATTTCCCGATTGTCCAGGGCAGCGCGTGGCATCTTGTAACAGCGTTTAATTTACGATGTAAATTAAACGAGTCACGCATCCGTGTCAAACCGCCCTTATGCGGTTTTTTCTCCTAGTGACGGGCGGCGCGCAGCAGTCGCTGTCGGCGCAGGGCCCGGGCGAGTTCGCGGGTGTCGGTGAACGGTCGGCGGGCCGCCAGACGGAGCAGCAGCAGGGCGGTGACCAGGGCATCGGCGTGGGCGTTGTGCCGGTCGCGGGTCAACAGTGGCAGGCGGAAGAAGGCCGCAGCGGCATCCAGCGTCGGCGGCCGGGCGGCGAACTCGGGTTCGGCCAGGCACACCCAGTCGGCCACGTCGATCACCGGGCCGGCCAGCCGCGGCTCGCCCACCCGGACCAGCGCCTGGTCGAGCACGCAGCGGTCGAAGGCGGCGTGATAGGCGAACAGCGGCGCGTCACCGCGCCATGCCCGGAAGGCGGCGGCGGCCCGGCCGGCCGGCGGCGCGGCGGCCAGCGCCTCGGGGGTGAGCCGGTGCACCAGGATGTTGTCCGGGTCGGCGACCCGTTCGGGGTCGGCCAGCTGGTAGAAGCCGTCGTCCAGATCCAGTCGGCCGCCGGTTATGCTCACGGCGCCCACCGACAGCAGGGCCGCCCGGCGGGGGTCGAGGCCGGTGGTTTCGGTGTCCACCACCACCAGCCGCCCGTGCAGCGGCCGCGGCGGGCCGGCGCGCCAGGGGCGCAGGCGGTCGAGCAGGCGCCTCACGGGTAGTCGAGTTTCAACCGCGTCTGCAGACGCCGGGCCTGGCGCAACGATTCCTTGAGCACGCGCTGGTCCAGCAGGCTCAGGCGATAGGGGTCGATGCGGTTGCTCAGCGGTTCGTCGGCCGCCAGCTGGGCCTGGTTGTGGCGCAGCCGCAGCAGTTGTACGAACGAGAAGGCCTCCTGCCAGGCCTGGGCATCGCGCCGCCGGATGGCTTTTGTCGCCGCCAGCGCGGCCAGACGTTCCTGGGTGTTGTTGGCCGCCACCCGGTGGGTCAGCGCCAGCACCCGCGTGGCGCCGATGAACGGTTGCAGGGCGCTCTTCTTGAGGTCGAGCCGCCGGCCTTCCTCCCCCCGCTCGGTGACGAAATCCCGCACCAGACCCAGCGGCAGCCGGTTGCCCAGCGCGTGGTGGGCCAGGGCGTGGCGGAAGATGCTGTTGTTCGCGGCGCGATCGAGCACCATCGCCCGCAGCCGCTCGACCGCGTCGACATCGCCGGCCAGCGCCCGGCAGTCGAGATAGATGGTGGCGTCCAGCAGATGCGCCGGCGTGGTGCTGCGGATGATGCCCTCGAAACGGGCCTGCCATTCGGCGCGGCTCAGGCACAGCGCCGGATTGCCGGCCATGATATTGCCGCGGCACAGGTCGAAGCCGATCTGGTCCAGCGCCCGGTTGATCTGCTGCGCCAGCGGCAGCAGCCGCGTGCGCACCGCCTCGGTGTCGCCCGGCGCGGCCTCGAACAGCAGGCCGTTATCCTGATCGGTGGCCAGGGTCTGTTCGCCGCGCGCCTCGCTGCCGAACGACAGCCAGGTGAAATCGGGCACCGGTTCCGGCCAGGCCTCCCGGCAGATGCTGATGGCCCGCTCGACCGCGGCGTCGTTGAGCCGCGTGATCAGCCCGGTGAGCTGGGTGGCTGAGGCGCCGAAGGCCAGCATGGCGCGGATCAGTTCCCGCATCTCGCGGCGCCGGGCCCGCAGGCCGTCCAGCGTCCGGCAGCGGTCGATGCCGCGCGACAGATGCACCAGATTGACCCGCCGCAGCGCGAACAGGTCGCGTTCGGAAATCACCCCGGCCAGCGCGCCGCCGCGGGTGACCACCAGGTGGCCGATGCGGTGTTCCACCATCAGCAGGGTGGCCTCGAACGCCGACTCGCCAGCGTCCAGCAGCAGCGGGTTCGGGGTCATTACCGCGGACAGCGGGGCCTCCAGCCCGTCGGCCCGGGTGGCCACCAGCCGGCGCAGGTCGCGCAGGGTGAAGATGCCGGTGGGTTGCCGGTTGCCGTCGACCACCACGATGCTGCCCACCTCGTCGGCATGCATGCGCCGCACGGCCTCGCGCACCGACAGATCGGGCTCGCCGGTCACCGGCGGCCGGCCGATCAATTGCTGCAGCGGCGTGTCCAGGGACACATCGGCCTGTAGATCGGCGGCCGCCTCGCCGCGCCAGCACTCGTGTGACTGGTGAAGCAGGGCGCCGGCGCGCCGCCGGCAGAATTCGCGGAAAGGCTCGGCCTGTTCGTGCAGCAGCCGGAAACCGGCGGCCGGGATATCGATCACGAAGCTGTCGCGCTCGGCCACATGCCGGGTCCGGGTGGCGCGGTTTTCGCGCAGGGCGGCGCTGAGCAGCGTTTCCCCCGGGCCGGACTCGAACACGATCTCGTCGTCCGCCCCGTGGCCGCCGATCAGCCCCTGCTGCACTACGCTGAAATGCGCGGGCGGGCCGTCATCGGGCGAGATCAGCGTGTGGCCGGCGGGATGGTAGGCCAGGTGCGCGCCGGCCAGCGCCTGATCCAGCAGCGCGGGCTCGATGCGGTTGTAGGGCTCGAATGCGGCCAGGAATTCGCGTGCCGCGCGCCGGGTGGCCAGCGCCCCCGGGGCGTCATCGATCGGCGTCTGGCCGCTGCCGGTGGAAGAGTCTGTTGCCGTCACCCGATTGCCGCCCGTGGTTGCGTGCCACGCCGGCGAATGTCGCAGACCGCCGCCGGCACGGCAATCCCGTCTGCAGGTGGTCAGGCGGCGCGGTCGGTCGGCTCGTGCCGGCTCCCGTCGAGGTGATAGTTGCCCAGGTCCAGTTCCGACGTCAGCGCCCGGTATCGCCGGTTGGTGCCCGGCCAGTTGTTGGTGATGCGCCCGTCGGCGGTGTGATACCAGCTGTTGCAACCCCAGTTCCAGACGGTATCGGCCAGTTCGTTCTGGATGTCCGCGTTGTACTGCTGCACCACGTTCGATTTCACGTCCAGGGTCCGGGCCCGGCCGGCGCGCAGTTCGCCCAGGCACTGGCGGATGTATTCCACCTGACACTCGATCATGTAGATGATGGAGTTGCCGCCCAGGTTGGTGTTGGGCCCGTAGCAGATGAACAGGTTGGGGAAGCCATCCACGGTGATGCCCAGATAGGCCTCGGCGCCGTCCGCCCAGCGATCGGCCAGCGACCGGCCGCCGCTTCCCTCGATGGTCATCGGAGCCAGGAATTCGGTGGCGCGGAAACCGGTGCCGTAAATGATTGCGTCCACCGCGTAATCGCGGCCGTCCGCGGTGCGGATGCCATCGGGGGTGATCCGCTCGATACCACCGGTTTCCAGCACGACATTGTCGCGGGTCAGCGCCGGGTAGTAATCGCTGGAAAACAGAATGCGCTTGCAGCCGATGGGATAGTCGGGCGTGAGTTTCTCGCGCAGCGCCGGGGCCTTGACCTGGCGTTTGAGATGGAAGCGCCACCAGGCGCGGAACAGCCCGGAAAGTCGGCTCTGCTGATGGAAGGCCGGCACGCTGGCGTCGCCGGAAGCCCGCAGTGCCCAGCGGAAGATGTCGCGATAGCGCGGGAGATGCCGGAACAGCCAGCGGTTGATCCGGCCGTAGGTGCGCTGGAAGCGGGGCAGCAGGTAGGGCGCGCTGCGCTGGAACAGCACCAGTCTGCCCACCTCGGCGGCGATGCGCGGGACGAACTGGATGGCGCTGGCCCCGGTGCCGATCACCGCCACCCGCTTGTCGCGCAGATCGTAGTCGTGATCCCACTCGGCCGAATGGAAGCTGTGGCCGGCGAAGTCATCGCGGCCGGGGATGTTCGGCCAGCCGGGGCGGCTGAGCTGGCCGACGCCGGTGATCAGGGCGTCGAACTCGTGTGTCTCGCCCTGGCTGGTGCGCAGATGCCAGACCCGGGCCTCGTCGTCGAAGCGGGCCGATTCGATTTCGGTGTTGAAACGGATATGCGGATACAGCCCGTAGCGGCGGGCGCAGTCCTGCTGATAGGCCAGGATTTCCGGCTGCTCGGGGTACGGGCAGGTGAAGCGGGCCTGGTAATCGAACGAAAACGAATACAGATGCCAGGGCACGTCGCAGGCCGCCCCGGGATAGGTGTTTTCCCGCCATACGCCGCCGACCTCGTCGCCCCGCTCGAACAGGGTGAGATGCTCGAACCCGTCCTGCTTGAGCTGGATGCCGGCGCACAGGCCGGAAAAGCCGGTGCCGATGATGGCAATCCGGGGCTGGCGATCGCTGGGCATGGAAGCTTTCCTCGTAACGCGCGACGTCATGACGGCGTGCACGTTAGTTAAAAAATGACGAAGCCGTCAATTTTTGGCGTTTTCCGGCTCGGGGAAAGTGGCTAGAATTTATCCGCATCCGGCCGTAACCGAGTTATTTCCCGTGATTGATGCCGCCCAGGCCCTGACCCGACTGCGCGAAGGCAATGCCCGCTATGTGGCCGATCAGCCATGGGCCGCGGGCGAATCGGCGGCGTTGCGCCGTGATCGCCTGGTAGCGGGCCAGGCACCGTTCGCCGTGGTGCTGGGCTGTTCCGATTCCCGGGTGCCGGTGGAACTGGTCTTCGATCAGCAACTGGGGGATCTGTTCGTGATCCGGGTGGCCGGGAACATCGTGGCCACCTCGCAGCTGGGCAGCGTGGAGTTCGCGGTGCAGGCATTCGGCACGCCGCTGGTGGTGGTGCTGGGCCATACCGGCTGCGGGGCGGTCGGGGCGGCACTGGATGCGCTCGACCGGCCGAATGACGATCTGACACCGAGCCTGCGCGCCATCGTCGGCCGGATCCAGCCCGCCATTCGTGGCCTCGGTCACGACTGCCCCGAACGGGGGCGCGAAGCGGTCCGGGCCAACGTGCGGGCGCAGATGGCGGCCCTCACCGCCGAATCGGCGCTGCTGGCCGAGCGCGAACGTCAGGGCGGGCTGCGCCTTGTGGGCGCGGATTACTGCCTGACCAGCGGGCAGGTGGATTTCTTTACCGAGGGTGACGTCTGACCCGCACGCGCGAGCCGGATGCGCCGGCGTCAGCGAATCAGCCAGCCCAGCAGCAGCATGCCGATCAGCAGCCAGATGATGCCGGAGACCACGGCCGTGCGGATCAGCGCGCGCACGCCGGCATACACCAGTAGCAGGCCGATTAGGAGAAAGGCGAGGCTGAATACCGAACTGCTGATGCCCAGGGCCTCGGTCAGGCCGTCGACGAAACTGTTCAGCACGCCGTCGATCTGTTCGAACACCCAGTGCAGGCCATCCACCACGGCGCGGATGCCGCTGCCCACCAGTTCCCCGATCCAGTAGAAGAATTCCTGCACGCTGACTCCGCTGCACGCCGCGATTCGCGGCCGACAGTGTAACCTCGGGCCGGTCATCTGGGCGCCGCGGGAGAGGAATACAGTGGATCAGGCCTTCTGGCACGCGCGCTGGTCGCGCCACGAAATCGGGTTTCACCAGCCGCAGGGCAATCCGCTGCTGGCCGCGTATTGGGACGACATCGGGGTGCCGGCCGGTGCCGAGGTGCTGGTGCCGCTGTGCGGCAAGACGCCCGACATGGCCTGGCTTGCCGCCCGCGGCCATATCGTCACCGGGGTGGAACTCAGCGACACCGCCGCCCGTGATTTCTTTGCCGAGCAGGCATTGATCGCGAAGACCGAGGACCACGCCGGCTTTGTTCGCTACACCGCCGGGGACATCCGCATCGACGTGGGTGATTTCTTCGCCTGGCCGGATGCCGCGTTCGCCGCCTGCGGCGGCTTCTACGACCGTGCGTCGCTGATCGCCCTGCCGCCCGACATGCGCCAGCGCTACGCGGACACCCTCGGCAGCAGGCTGCCGGCGGGCAGCCGCGGCCTGCTTATCGGCCTGACCTATCCGTCGGGCGAGATCGACGGCCCGCCGTTTTCGGTGGACCGCGACGACGTGATCACCCGGCTATCGCCGTATTTCGATATCGAGGTGCTGGCGGACAACGACGCCCTGGCGGACAGCGCCAACCTGCGAAATCGGGGCGTCACGAAGCTGGTGGAAACGGTCTACCGGCTGGTGCGTCGGGCCTGACCCGTCGCCGGCGGCTCAGAACACGCCGGCCTCGAGCCCGGCTGCCATGGCCATTCCCAGCTCGCGGCAGTCGTCGACGAATGCGTCGCGGAAATCCCCGCGGCAGACCAGCGGTTCGTTCACCGCCCGCCAGCGCAGGCCGGTGGTGATGGTGTCCACCGCACGGCAGGTGCCGGTGCCGTCCGACCCGGCCCGGACGCACAGGGCGTAGGGCAGCCCCTGCTTGTGGTCGAGCACGGCGTAGTAGGTCCGGTCGAAGAAGTCCTTCAGCGCACCGCTCATGTAACCCAGATTCTCCGGAGTGAATAGCAGGATCGCGTCGGCGGCGAGCACGTCATCCGGCCCGGCTTGCAGCGGTGCCGCCCGCTGCACGGAAACTCCCGCGATGGTGGCATCCGAGGCGCCTTCGGCCAGCGCGCCGGCCAGCCGTTCGGTATTCCCCGAGGGGGCGTGCGCAATGATCAGAAGCTGTTTGTCGGTACTCATGGTTGTTCCGTCGGCTTGCCCGCTGGTGCGTCCGGCCGGCAGTTTAGGTACGCTACTGCGCCCTATTCGAAGGTGTGGCGAATTATCGTCGCGCCGCAGGCAGTGTAAGAGTTCGTCATCCACGTCGTGGGCGCCGCTGGCCCGCGACGATCACCAACACAGCAGAACAGGCTGACTATTCGGGAGGATTGATCGTGACCGCAGACAATACTGAGGCAAGCACACCCAAGAAGAAATCGGTTGCCCTCTCGGGCGTGGTCGCCGGTAATACGGCGGTGTGCACGGTCGGGCGCACCGGTAATGACCTGCACTACCGCGGGTTCGACATTCTCGATGTTGCCGAAGCCTGCGAGTTCGAGGAAATCGCCCATCTGCTGATTCACGGCAAGCTTCCCAATCGCGCCGAACTGACGGCCTACAAGCGCCAGCTGCGCGCGCTGCGCGGCCTGCCGGCCAATGTCAAGAAGGCGCTGGAGTGTCTGCCCGCCGCCACCCACCCGATGGACGTGATGAAGGTCGGCGTGTCGGTGCTGGGGTCGGTGCTGCCGGAGGCCGCCGATCATCCCCATTCCGGCGCCCGTGACATTGCCGATCGCCTGCTGGCCAGCCTGGGTTCGATGCTGCTGTACTGGTATCACTTCTCCCATTCCGGCCGGCGCATCGAAGTGGAAACCGACGATGATTCCGTCGGCGGCCACTTCCTGCACCTGCTGCACGGCGAAGCCCCGCCCGACCTCTGGGTGCGCGCCATGCACACCTCGCTGGTGCTCTACGCCGAGCATGAGTTCAATGCCAGCACCTTCACCAGCCGCGTGATCGCCGGTACCGGCTCGGACTTCTACTCCGCCGTGGCCGGCGCGATCGGTGCGCTGCGCGGGCCCAAGCACGGCGGCGCCAACGAGGTGGCCTTCGAGATCCAGAGCCGTTACGACAATCCGGACGAGGCCGAGGCCGACATCCGCGAGCGGGTGGCCAACAAGGAAGTGGTGATCGGTTTCGGGCACCCGGTCTACACTGTGTCCGACCCCCGCAACCGCGTGATCAAGGATGTCGCCAAGCAGCTGTCCGACGACGCCGGCCGCACCAAGATGTTCGACATCGCCGAGCGGCTGGAAACGGTGATGTGGGACGTCAAGAAGATGTTCCCCAATCTCGACTGGTTCAGCGCCGTCAGCTACAACATGATGGGCATTCCCACCGCCATGTTCACCCCGCTGTTCGTGATGTCCCGCATCACCGGCTGGGCCGCCCATATCGTCGAGCAGCGCCAGGACAACAAGATCATCCGGCCGGGCGCCAACTACGTCGGTCCCGAGGATCGCAAGTTCGTGCCGATCGACGAGCGGGACTGATTCAGGCGACTTCGTGAAGCCTTTTCCGGGCCCGGGCCACTTCGGTGTGCTCGGGCCTTTCTGGTTTGGGCGGGGTATTCCGGTAACCGGACCAAGCAAGCTGCTGTTGAGCGGCGAGTATCGATAAACAGGTGGCGTAGGGCGTACTTGTTAGTGCGTCCCCTGACCGTTGGGATAGAAGAATTTCGCCCTGAAGGGCGAGTTCCTTTTCTTGCGCGCCCAAGAAAAGCAACGAAAAGAAGGGCGCCCGGACCGCTTGTCCCCCGGTCAGCGCGGCGGCGCTGACCGGGGGATTCCCGTCCGACCGCCGGGGCATGAAGCGGGCCGTGCCGACAGGACATCGTGTCCTGAACGGCACTAAACGGGCCATCCGTGGCCCGTTTACCCGATGCCCCGGCAGTCGGACGGCAAGCGCTAACGGGAGGGAAGAGGCGACCGCATCCGGCTGTGGCACCTTTTCTTCATTCCCGTCGGGACGAGCTGAGCACTGCAGGGCGGCGAGGCTCCCGGCCCGAAGGGGCGCGCACAGGAGGTGCGCGCGGTTTTCGCCGGCACACGGAGGTGCCGTCGAAACACCCCCTCGCCGACCGAAGCGCGCAGGACTCGCCCGCCGGGAGCGTTTCTTTGGTGACTTTCTTGTCGCATAAGAAAGACACCCGGCCCGCGTCAGCGGGGCGGAATCTTCTTTCCCTCGGCGCTAGGGGAACGTCGAATTGCCGGCACCGCTTCGCCTATGCCGGCTACCGGGCTGGGCGGCGATCAGCCGCCAAGATTCGAGATTGCCGCGGCCCCTGACGAGGCCTCGCTATGACATTCTTGCGGGGTTCGGTGGCCCGTTGATTCGGGCCGGCGCCATGAACGGCGCCTGCCGGGGCCGGCGGTAGCGTCAGAAGGTCATCAGGATCAATCGAACAACACCACCTGCCGCACCGCTTCCCCGGCAGCAAGCCGGTCGAACCCGGCGTTGATCTCGTCCAGTCGCAGGCGATGGGTCAGCAGCCGGTCCACCGGCAGGCGGCCGGCCCGGTACAGGGCCACGTAGCGGGGGATGTCACGTGAGGGCACGCCCGAGCCGAGATAGGAGCCGCGCAGGGTGCGTTCCTCGGCCACCAGGCTGACCGCGGGAATGGACAGCGCATCATCGGGATGCGGCAGGCCGACGGTGATGGTGGTGCCGCCCCGGCGGGTGGCGGCGTAGGCCTGGGACAGCACCGCGGCGCTGCCCACGGTTTCCAGCGCGTAATGACCGCCCCCGCCGGTGGCGGCGCGGGCGGCGTCCACGGCATCGGTATCGGCGGCGTTGATGGTGGTGGTGGCGCCCAGGTCGCGGGCCAGTGCCAGCTTGCTGTCCAGCCGGTCGATGGTGACGATCGGATGGGCGCCGGCGGCGCGGGCACCGATCAGGGCGGCGAGACCGACCCCGCCCAGCCCGAAGATCACTACCGATTCCCCGGGCCGCACGCGGGCGGTGTTGGCCACCGCGCCCACCCCGGTGAGCACCGCGCAACCGAACAGCGCGGCGATTTCCGGCGGCAGGTCGGCATCGACGCGCACGGCGGAGTTTGCGGCCACCACGGTCTGTTCGGCGAACGCCGACACGCCGAGGTGATGATGGCGGGTGTCGTTGCCGTGGTGCCAGCGCCGGGCGCCGGACAGCAGCGTGCCGGCCCCGTTGGCAGCGGCGCCGGGTTCGCACAGGGCGGCCCGGCCCTCGGCACATGGGGCGCAGTGGCCGCAACCGGGCACGAATGCAAACACCACCTGGTCGCCGATTTCGAAACCGGACGTGTCCGGGCCCAGCGCCTCGACGATACCCGCGGCCTCGTGGCCCAGCACCATCGGCGTCGGCCGGGGCCGCGAGCCGTTGATCACCGACAGGTCGGAATGGCACAGGCCCGCGGCGCGCACCCGGACCCGCAACTCGCCGGGGCCCGGCGGGTCCAGGTCAAGCGGTTCGATGGTCAGCGGGCGGGAGTCGGCGTACGGGGCGAGCAGCCCCATCTGGTGCAGTACGGCGGCGTTGACCGGCATCAGGAACGCTTCCCCCTAGTAGGCGCGCATCTTGAGCACCTTCCAGTTACCTTTTTCCTCGGTAACCTCCACCCGCGCGGCCATGCGGCTGCGGTTTTCGCCCATACGCAGGTTGAACATGGCGTCGGCGTCGTAGCCGCCTTCCTCGGTTTCGGCCATCTTCTGGATCTTCAGATCCGACACTTCGATGGTATCCGGGTCCGCCAGCGTGCCCATGTCGCGCGCCAGCCGCAGGGCGTCCTTGTCGGTCTTGCGGAAGTACTCGATCTGCTGCTCCGCACTCGCGCGCAGCTGGCTCTCAACCGCCTCGGTGAGTTCGGCATCCGAGGGGGCCTCGGCTTGTGCGCCCATTGATACGGCGAGCGCGGCTAGGGCAAACAATCCACGATGAATCATGATGGCCTCCGATCAGGCGTGTGACATGCCCAGACTATACGCACCGTGGCTTAATGTGGAGTCGGCCGCGAGCGGGTTATCCTCTGAATCATTCCAGCGCGGGCTTTACACGCGGTTAGGCCGCGCCTAGAATGCCGCTGACCAATCGATCAGTCAGCTTAATGGAAGCCGCTACTCAAGCCTTTGACGGTGCCGACAAGATCCGGCGCGCCGCCGCCGATCTGTTCGGCGAGCGCGGTTTCGACGCCGTATCGATCGCGCATATCGCCGAGCGGGCCGGTTCCAGCAAGGCCAATATCTTCCATCATTTCGGCAGCAAGGAAGCCTTGTACTTTGCCGTGCTTCGGGAGGCGGTGGACCGCAGCACCGACCACTTCCGTGACGCCATGCGGGCCGAACTCGATCCGTCGCAGCGCGTCGAGCGCGCTATCCGCGGCAGCCTGACCGTGTTGTTCGAGGATCCCGAGCGGGCACGACTGATCTTCCGCGAAATCATGGAGTCGGGCCCCTGCCGTGCCGAAGCGCTGGCCAACGAGGTGTTCGGCGATGATTTCACCGCTCTGACTCGGCTGTTCGCGGACATCCAGCCCGCCGGCGAGACCGAAGGCGCGGTGCCGCCCAGTTTTCTCGCCCATGTGCTGCTTTCCTGCAACGTCATGCTGTTCCACTGTCATCAGGTTCTCCGGCATCTGCCGGGCGGCGAGTACGCGGAGCAGCAGGAGCACTACATCAAGATGCTGAGTGATGTGCTTCTAAGCAGTATGCGAGCCAAACAGGAGACCAACGCGTGAGATCCGTTCGAGTCGCGGCCGTGGCGCTGCTGGTGGCCGGCTGGCCGCTGGCAGGTCAGGCCAACAAGCTGATCGACATCTATGAGTTGGCCAAGCGCGAGGACGCCACTTTCGCGGCGGCCGAGGCCCAGTATCGCGCCGACCGCGAGGTGTGGCCGCAGGCACGGGCCGCGGTGCTGCCCAGCGTGAACGCCACCGCCAGCTACTCGAAGGTCGATCGCGAGGTCGAGCAGACGCCGTTCTCCGGTGGTGCCGGCCCGGCACCACCGTTCAGCGACGACTTTAACAGCAAGACCTACGGCGTCGAGCTGCGCCAGCCGCTGTTCAGCTGGGGTATCCCGGCCACGCTGCGCCAGGGGCGCGACCGGCTGGAAATCGCCGAACTCGAATTGCAGCAGGCACGGCAGAATCTTCAGGCTCGGGTGATGCACACCTACGTGGACTTTCTCAAGGCCCAGGCCGCGCTGCGCCTGACCCGCGAGGAGCGCGAGGCGATCGCAGCCGATCTGGAACAGACCGAGGGCCGCTATGAGGTGGGTGAGATCAGCGTCACCGCCCTGCAGGAGGCGCGCGCGGCGCGAGACCTGAGCGAGTCCCGCATCATCGCGGCCGAGGCCGCGCTGGACGAGGTGCGCGAGCGGCTGCGCGAACTCACCACCCGCTGGTACGAGACCCTGCCGGACGTGCCCCTGGGCTATGAGCCGCAGATGCCGGAGCCGGCCGATATCGACGTGTGGGTGGATCGCACACTGCGCTACAACCCGGGACTGACCGCCACCGAGCGTCAGACCGAGGTGGCGCGCGAGGAGATCGAGCGCAAGCGGGCTGCCTATATTCCCGATGTCGACCTGGTGGCCGGCTACCAGGACACCGACGACACCGATTTCGTGTTCGGTGGCGCCAGCAACGACACCCGTGTCGGTCTCGAGGCCACCTGGGCGCTGTTCGATGGCGGCCGCAACTTCTCCGAGGCCCGCGAATCCCGCGCCCTCTATGCGGCGTCGGAAGCCGAACTGGAGCGGACCCGCCGCGAAGTGACCGCGGCCACGCGCAACGCCTATCGCGGCGTGGTGACCCAGTTGCGCCAGGTCCAGGCGCTGGACAAGGCCGTGGAGTCGGCCCGCACCGCCCTGCGCAGCATTCGCAGTGAATTCGATCTGGGCGAACGCAACCAGACCGATGTGATCGACGCGCGCCGCAACCTGTATTCGGCGCTTATCGATCGTGCCCGTGCGAAGTATGACTACGCCAGCGCCGTCACCCGGCTGCGCCTGGCCTCCGGCGTGCTGGTGCCGGAAGACCTTGCCCGGATCGATGCCCTGCTGCTCGAACCGGACGCCCCTGCTGAAACCCTGATTCCCGAGTCGGAGTAACCCATGCGCCTACGCATGTTTATCGTCATCGTGCTGCTCGCCGTCGTGCTGGGCGGTGTTTTCGGATGGAAACTGTTCACCAATCACATGCGTGATCAGTTCATCGCCAACATGGATGCCCCACCGGTCACCGTGGCAACGGCGCCGGCCGAGGCCTCCGAGTGGACCAACACCCTGCGGGTGACCGGCGAAGTAGTCGCCATCCAGGGCGTGTCGGTCAGCGGCGAGGTGGCCGGCATCGTCCGTGAGATTCAATTCGAGTCGGGCGACCGGGTCGAGGCCGGCGATACGCTGGTGGCCCTGGATACCGCCGAGGACCGCGCACGGCTGGAAGGCCTGCGTGCCGACGCGCGGCTGGCCCGGGCCACGCTCGAGCGCAAGCAGGGTCTGCGCGACCGGGACCTGGGCTCGCAGGCGGAACTCGACGAGGCCCAGGCTCGCGCCAGCCAGACCTCGGCGGCGGTTTCCGCGCAGGAAGAGCTGATCGCCAAGAAGACCATCCGGGCGCCGTTCGCGGGCCGGCTGGGCATCCGCCAGGTGGATCTGGGCGAGTACCTGAGCCCTGGCACCGGCCTGGCGATGCTGCAGCGGCTGGATGAGGTGTACATCGATTTCGAGGTGCCGCAGGAACGGATTGCCGCCCTGTCCCCCGGGCAGTCGGTGGACGTGCGCGTCGCCGGCTATCCGGACACCTTCGAGGGCACCGTGGAAGCGCTGGACCCGGCTCTGGACACCGCCACTCGCACGGTGCGGGTGCGCGCTCGGGTGGCCAACGAGGACGAGCGTCTGCGTCCGGGTATGTACGGCAACGTCGAATTGTCCGTGGGCGAATCAGAGGAGTTCCTCACCATTCGCCAGACGGCGATTGCCTACAACACCTACGGCGACTCGGTGTGGGTGGTGGTGCCGAAGGACGGCGAGGGTGACGACAACGGCCTTACCGCCGAGCGCCGCACGGTCAAGACCGGCCGTAGCCGTGGCGACCAGGTGCAGATTCTCGATGGCATCGAACCCGGCGATCGGGTGGTGGTGTCCGGCAATCACAAGCTGCGGCCGAACGCCACGGTCAAGGTCGACAACGACGTCTTGCCGTCGGACGAATCCGACCCCGAGAACGTGGACAACTACTGATGCGCCGCCGCGTTTCGCCGGCGTCACATCTTCCTGAAGCAAGGTAAGCCATGCAGTTCACCGACATTTTCATCCGCCGCCCGGTGCTGGCAACCGTGGTGAGCCTGCTGATCCTGCTGGTCGGCCTGCGGGCCTATTTCGATCTGGTGGTGCGCCAGTACCCGCAGTCGGACAAGGCGGTGGTGAGCGTTCAGACCACCTATGTCGGCGCCGACGCCGAGCTGGTCAAGGGTTTCATCACTACCCCGCTGGAAAAGGAAATCGCCTCGGCGGACGGCATCGACTATCTGCAGTCCACCAGCGCCCAGGGGGCGTCGGTGATCCAGGCTCATCTGGAACTCAACTACAACCCGATCGAGGCGCTGACCCAGATCACCTCGAAGGTGAACAAGGTCCGTTCCGAACTGCCGGAGGCCTCGGAAGACCCCGTTATCGATGTACAGGTAGGCGAGACCACCGCCTCGATGTACATGAGCTTCACCAGCGAGGTGATGGAGCCCAACCAGATTACCGACTACCTCAATCGGGTGGTGGTGCCGGAGCTGTCCACCGTGGCCGGCGTGGAGAGCGCCGAGGTCATCGGCGGGCGCCGGTTCGCCATGCGTATCTGGCTGGACCCGGACCGGCTGGCGGCGTTCAACCTGACGCCGAGCGAGGTGCGTCAGCGCCTGACCGAGAACAACTTCCTGGCCGCGGTCGGTTCCACCAAGGGCAACATGGTCAAGGTGGCGCTGGATGCTGCCACCGACCTGAGCAGCGAGCAGGAATTCCGTGAACTGGTGGTCAGCGAATCCGGGGGCACGCTGGTACGCCTGGGCGACGTGGCCGAGGTGGAACTGGGCGCCGAGACCTACGACAACAGCGCCATCAATACCGGCCGGGAAGGGCCGTTCGTCGGCATTACCGTGCTGCCCCTGGCCAACGAACTGACGGTGATCCAGGACGTGCGGGAGAAATTCCCCGAGATCACCGCCCAGTTCCCGCAGGGTCTGCGCGGCGAGATCGTGTACGACGCCACCGAATACATCGAGGAGTCCATCAACGAGGTGGTGTTCACCCTGGGTCTGGCGCTGGCCATCGTCACGCTGGTGATCTACCTGTTCATGGGGTCGATGCGCTCGGTGCTGGTGCCGGTGCTGGCGATTCCGCTGTCACTGATCGGCGTCGGCACGGTGATGCTGATGCTGGGCTTCTCCATCAACCTGCTTACCCTGCTGGCACTGGTGCTGGCGATCGGGCTGGTGGTGGATGACGCGATCATCGTGGCGGAGAACATCCACCGTCACATCGAGGACGGGATGAAGCCCGTGGATGCGGCCATCCGTGGCGCGCGCGAGCTGGGCACGGCCATCATCGCGATGTCGCTGACCCTGATTGCGGTGTATCTGCCGATCGGTTTTACCGGCGGGCTCACCGGCAGCCTTTTCACCGAGTTCGCCTTTACCCTGGCGGGCGCGGTGTTCATTTCCGGCATCGTGGCGATCACCTTCTCGCCCATGCTGTGTTCCAAGGTGCTCAAGCCGCACAACGGTAATAGCGGCGGCTTCCAGAACTGGCTGGATGACAAGTTCGAGCGTCTGCGCGGCGCCTATCAGCGCCGGCTGCACGGGTCACTGGAATTCCGGCCGGTCACCTATCTGTTCGCCGTGGTGGTGGTGGTGAGCTGCTACTTCCTGTTCATCATGGGCGAAAGCGAACTGGCGCCGGTGGAGGACCAGAACATCCTGTTCGTGCAGGCCACCGCGCAGCCCAACGCCACGCTCAAGCAGCTGGAGACGTACACGCGGGAGATGACTTCGCTGTACGACGAATTCCCCGAGCACGATCGCTATTTCCTGATCAACGGCTTTGCCGGTCCCGGCCAGGCCGGCGCCACCAACCGGGCGATCTCGGGCATGGCGCTCAAGCCCTGGGGCCAGCGTGATCGCAGTCAGATGGAGATCAAGCCCGAATTCACCGAGGTGATGCGCGGCGTGGCCGGGCTGGACACCGCGGTATTCGAGCGGCCGCCCCTGCCGGGCAGCGGCGGTGGCCTGCCGGTGCAGTTCGTGGTGGGCTCCACCGCCGAGCCGGACCAGATGCGCGAGGCGGTCGATGAACTGGCCAGCCGGGCCCAGCAGAGCGGACTGTTCCTGTTCACCGACCTGGACCTGAAGTTCGATCGTCCCCAGGTCACCGTCAACATCGACCGAGAGGCGGTGGCGGATCTGGGGCTGACCATGCAGCAGGTGGGGAGTGATCTGTCCACCATGATGGGTGGCAACCTGGTGAACCGCTTCTCCATCCAGGGCCGGGCCTACGAGGTGATTCCCCAGGTGGTGCGCGGTGAACGGCTGAACGCCGACCAGCTGGAGAACTACTACATCCGCTCGGCTGATGGGCGCAAGGTGCCGATGTCGGCCGTGGTGTCGCTGGAAACCAATGTCGAGCCCCGCAGCTTGGCGCGGTTCCAGCAGCTCAATGCGGCCACCCTGTCCGCGGTGCCCACGCCCGGCGTGACCATCGGCCAGGCGCTGGATTACCTGCGCGGCGAGGCGGCGGAGGTGCTGCCCAGCGACTACAAGCTGGATTACGCCGGTCAGTCGCGTCAGTTCGTGGAGGAAGGCAACGCCCTGATCATTACCTTCTTCTTCGCGATCATCCTGATCTATCTGGTGCTGGCGGCCCAGTTCGAGTCCTTCCGCGACCCCATCATCATGCTGGTGACGGTGCCGATGTCGGTGGCCGGGGCGCTGGCGTTCATTACCGTCGGCGTGACCACCATCAACATCTACACCCAGGTGGGGCTGATCACCCTGATTGGCCTGATCAGCAAGCACGGCATCCTGATCGTGGAATTCGCCAACCAGTTGCAGGCCGAGGGCCGCAGCAGGCGCGAGGCGATCGAGGAAGCCGCCAGCCTGCGTCTGCGCCCGATCCTGATGACCACGGCGGCGACCGTCATGGGCATCTTCCCGCTGGTGATCGCCACCGGCGCCGGTGCGTCTTCGCGGTTCTCGATGGGCGTGGTGATCGTGGCCGGCATGTCCATCGGCACCCTGTTCACGCTGTTCGTGGTGCCGGCGATCTACATGCTGCTGGCGCGCGACCGCCGGGCCGAAGCGGCCGAGTCCAGCGACGGCGACAGCGGGGCCACCGCACCCGACCCGGCCTGATAATACGGCGGGTGGTGGCCGGTTGCCGCCGCCCGCCCGTACCCCGGTCGGGGTGCTGCCCACGACAGACGCGCCCGTCGCCTCTATGATGTCGGCAACACCGCCGGGTCCGGCGGTGACAGGTCGAGGCCGGCATCCGCGGGGGCGGTGATGGCGGCCGCCGCCACCGACCCGACCACGGCCAGGGAGACGTCATGGGGTTCGAGAAGCTGCTGATTGCCAACCGCGGCGAAATTGCCATCCGCATCATGCGGGCGGCCGCCGAGATGGGCATTTCCACCGTGGGCATCTATGCCCGCGAGGACCGGTTCGCCCTGCACCGGTTCAAGGCCGACGAGAGCTATGTGGTGGGCGAGGGCGCCAAGCCGATTGCCGCCTATCTCGATATCCCCGACATCATTCGCATCGCCCGCCAGAGCGGGGCCGATGCCATCCATCCCGGCTACGGGTTCCTGTCCGAGAACGCGGACCTGGCCGAGGCCTGCACGGAAGCCGGCATCACGTTCGTGGGCCCGCCGGCGGAGGTGCTGCGGCGGCTGGGCGACAAGGTGTCCGCCCGGGCGGCGGCCGAGGCCGCGAACGTCCCGGTACTGCCGGCCTCGCAGGTTCTGCCCGAGGACATCGAGGCGGTGCGCCCGATTGCCGAGGACATCGGCTATCCGGTAATGCTCAAGGCCAGCTGGGGCGGCGGCGGTCGTGGCATGCGTATGATCCACGAGCCCGACGAACTGGCCGGCGCGGTGGAATCCGCCCGCCGCGAAGCCAAGGCCGCCTTCGGCAACGACGAGAGTTATCTGGAAAAGCTGGTGGTGCATGCACGCCATGTGGAAGTGCAGGTGCTGGCGGACGCCCACGGCAACGTCATGCACCTGTTCGAGCGCGACTGCACCGTCCAGCGTCGCCACCAGAAGGTGGCCGAGCGGGCCCCGGCGCCGTACCTGAGCGAACAGCAGCGACAGTCCCTGTGCGATTCGGCGCTGCGCCTGTGCCGCGAAGTGGGCTACGTCAACGCCGGCACGGTGGAATTCCTGATGGATGCCGACACCGGCGAGTTCTATTTCATCGAGGTCAATCCCCGCATCCAGGTCGAACACACGGTGACCGAGGAAGTCACCGGTGTGGACATCGTCAAGGCCCAGCTACGCGTGGCCCAGGGGGCCCGCATCGGCGATCCGGCGGGCCTTCTGCCCGACCCCGACCAGTTGCGCCTGGACGGCCATGCCCTGCAGTGCCGGGTCACCACCGAGGATCCCGAGAACGGCTTTGCCCCGGATTACGGGCGGCTGACGGTCTACCGCAGTCCTGGCGGCCTGGGCGTGCGGCTGGACGGGGGCACCGCCTATTCCGGGGCCGAGATCACGCCCTACTACGATTCGCTGCTGGTGAAGGTCACCACCTGGGCGCCCACCGTGGACGAGGTGGTCACCCGCATGGACCGGGTGCTGCGCGAGTTCCGCATCCGCGGGCTGTCCACCAACCTGCAGTTCCTGGAGAACGTGATCGGCCACCCGACGTTCGCCCCGGCCGACTACACCACCGATTTCATCGACACCACGCCCGAGCTGTTCGAGTTCAGCCCGCGCCGCGACCGCGCCACCAAGCTGCTGCGCTTCATCGGTGACGTGGCGGTCAACGGCCATCCGCAGATGGCCGGCCGGACCCCGCCGCCGCGGCCGCTGCCGGCCCCGCGGCTGCCGGATGCGGACCTGCAGACGGACATTCCGCGCGGCCTGCGCGACGAACTGCTGGAGCGTGGCCCGGCCGGTTTCGGCAAGTGGCTGCGCGAGCAGGATCGCGTGCTGCTCACCGATACCTCCATGCGCGATGCCCATCAGTCGTTGTTTGCCACGCGGCTGCGCACCCGCGACATGCTTGAAATCGCCCCCTACTACGCGCGGATGGCCCCCGACCTGTTCTCGCTGGAGTGCTGGGGCGGGGCGACCTTCGACGTGGCCCTGCGTTTCCTGCGGGAAGACCCCTGGCTGCGGCTGGCCCGCATCCGCAAGGCGGTGCCCAACATTCCGCTGCAGATGCTGCTGCGGGCCTCGAACGCGGTGGGTTACACCAACTATCCCGACAACGTGGTGCGCTACTTCATCGAGCAGGCGGCGGCCACCGGCATCGACATCTTTCGCGTGTTCGACGCGCTCAACAATGTCGACAACATGAGGGTGGCCATGGCGGCGGTGATCGACGCCGGCGCCGTTTGCGAGGCCACCATCTGCTACTCGGGCGATCTGTGCGACCCGGACGAGGACAAGTACACGCTGGACTACTACGTGACCATGGCGCGACAGCTGGAGGACGCCGGCGCGCACATCCTGGCGATCAAGGACATGGCCGGGGTGTGCAAGCCGGCGGCCATCGATCAGCTGGTGCGGGCCCTGCGCGAGGCCACCGATCTGCCGGTGCATTTCCACACCCACGACACCAGCGGCATCTCCGCGGCCAGCGTGCTGGCGGCGGTGGCCGCCGGGGCCGATGCGGTGGACGGAGCGCTGGATGCGCTGTCCGGCCTGACCTCGCAGCCCAATCTGGGTGCCATCGCCGCGGCACTGGCCGGTGGCGAGCGCGATCCGGGTGTGGATCGCACGGCCCTGCGCCAGCTTTCCGACTACTGGGAAGGGGTGCGCCGCTACTACGCCCCGTTCGAGTCCGGCGTGCGCTCGGGCACCGCGGATGTCTACCGTCATGCCATGCCCGGCGGCCAGTACAGCAACCTGCGCGAGCAGGCCCGGTCCATGGGGCTGACCCGCCAGTGGCCGGAAGTGGCTCAGGCCTATGCCGACGTGAACCGGCTGTTCGGCAATATCGTCAAGGTCACGCCCACGTCCAAGGTGGTCGGGGACATGGCGCTGTACATGGTGGCCCAGGGGCTGACCCCGGAGCAGGTGGCCGATCCCGACCATGAAGTGGATTTCCCGGACTCGGTGGTGTCGTTCTTCCGCGGCGAGCTTGGCACGCCGGTCGGCGGTTTTCCCGAGGCGCTGCAGCGAAAGGTTCTGCGCGGCGAAACGCCGATCGAGGGGCGCCCCGGCGCCAGCCTCGAGCCGGCCGATCTCGACGCGATCCGGGCCGAGGCCGAAGCCGAGATCGGCGGCGAAGTCAGCCCCACCGATCTGGCGTCCTATCTGATGTACCCGAAGGTATTCGCGGAGTTCGCCGGCCACCGCAGCCGTTTTGGCGAAGTCAGCCGTCTGCCCACGCCGGTGTTCTTCTACGGACTGGCCGAACAGGAAGAGATCAATGTCGATATCGAGACCGGCAAGACGCTGGTAATCAGCCTGCAGGGCCGGGCGGAGGACGAGGACGAGGGCCACACCAAGCTGTTCTACGAGCTGAACGGCCAGCCGCGCATGATCCGCGTGGCCCACGAGGGCAGCGAAGCCGCCGCCAGCCGGCCGCAGGCCGATCCCGACAACCCCGGCCATGTCGGCGCCCCGATCCCAGGCATGGTGGTACAGGTGGCGGTGCAGGAAGGGCAGACGGTGAAAAAGAACGAATCGCTGCTGTCGCTCGAGGCGATGAAAATGGAAACCGGCGTGGCCTCGCCGCGGGACGGCAAGGTCATTCGCATTCACGTCAAGTCCGGCGAAACCGTCGCCGCCCGCGATCTGCTGATCGAGATCGGGGACTGAAAAATCGCCCGGCCGCGTTGGCGGGGCCGGCGGTTGCAGCGGTGGGCAGGAACGGCCCGGGTCTTTATAGTGCCGGGATGATCCGACAGGACGGTTTGTCATGACCGGAAAACCCAGCTTCAACTGGGCCGACCCGCTCGGCCTCGAGGGCCAGCTCAGCGAGGACGAGCGAGCGGTGCGCGACGCCGTGCGCAGCTATGCCCAGGGCCAACTGGCCCCGCGCGCGACCCTGGCCTTCCGCGAGGGCCGCTTCGACCCGGGTATCTACCCGGAGATGGGCGAACTCGGGATGCTGGGCACTACGCTCCAGGGTTACGGCTGCCCGGGCCTGTCGCACGTGGCCTACGGCCTGACGGCGTTCGAGCTGGAGGCGGCGGATGCCGGCTACCGGTCGGCGCTGTCGGTGCAGTCCAGCCTGGTGATGTATCCGATCCATACCTACGGCAACGAAGCCCAGCGGGAGCAGTATCTGCCACGCCTGGCGTCCGGGGAACTGATCGGCGCCTTCGGCCTGACCGAGCCCGACCACGGCTCGGACCCCGGCGGCATGACCACCCGTGCCCGGCGCGACGGCGACGACTGGCTGCTGTCCGGCACCAAGACCTGGATCACCAACGCCCCCATCGCCGACGTGTTCGTGATCTGGGCCAAGGATGACGAGGGCGTGATCCGGGGCTTCGTGCTGGAGCGGGACATGGCCGGCCTGGACACCAGCGCCATCGAGGGCAAGTTCAGCATGCGGGCCTCGGCCACCGGCATGGTGCACATGGACGGCGTGCGGGTGCCCGACAGCCAGCGGCTGGCCGGCGTCGAGGGTCTGAAGGGGCCGTTCGGCTGCCTCAACAAGGCCCGCTACGGCATTTCCTGGGGCGCCATGGGCGCAGCCACCGCCTGCTGGCACGCCGCCCGCGAATATGTGCTGGAGCGCAAGCAGTTCGGCCGGCCGCTGGCCGCTAACCAGCTGATTCAGAAGAAGCTGGCGGACATGCAGACCGAGATCGCCCTGTCACTGAACGCCTCGCTGCAGCTCGGCCGTCTGTTCGACGCCGGCCGGGCCACGCCGGAAATGGTGTCGCTGATGAAGCGCAACGCTACCGGCAAGGCGCTGGACATCGCCCGCGCCGCCCGCGACATGCACGGCGGCAACGGCATCGTCGACGAATACGCGGTGATCCGGCACATGCTCAACCTGGAGACCGTGAACACCTACGAAGGCACCCACGACATTCATGCGCTGATCCTGGGCCGGTCCCAGACGGGCATTCAGGCCTTCTTCTGATCCGCGTCGCCAGCGCCGCCGGTCGGGTTACCTGACCGGCCGATCGCAATGCACGAATCCGAGATTTCCTTCATTCCGCTGCTGATCGTGGTGGCGCTGGGCTTTCTGGTGCCGGTGGCGCTGTCGCCCGTGCGCCGCTTCGGCATTCCGGTGATCGTGGGCGAGATCGTGGCCGGCATCATCGTGGGCCAGAGCGGGCTGGGGCTGGTGGAATCCGGGCGGGTGCTGGAAGTGCTGTCGGCCTTCGGCTTCGCCTACCTGATGTTCCTCTCCGGGCTGGAGATGGATTTCTCCCAGATCCCCCAGCACCGCTCGCTGCACGGCAGCAGCCGGATCGGCCGGCTGGTGCGCAACCCCTTCGCCCTGGGCGGGCTGATGTTTGCCCTGACCGCGCTGTGTTCGGTGGCGGCCGGCTTCTATCTGCGCCACATTGGGGTGGTGGACAGCCCCTGGCTGATGGCGATGATCCTGTCCACCACCTCGCTCGGGGTGGTGGCGCCGGTGCTCAAGGAACGCGGCCTTCTGGCCGAGCGTTACGGCCAGACCATTCTGGTGTGCGCGCTGATCGCGGATTTCGTCACCGTGCTGCTGATCAGCACCTATGTACTGTTCCAGAGCGAGGGGCTGAGCCTGGAAATGTTCGTGGTGCTGATCCTGGTGATGGTGTTTCTCATCGTCTATCAGCTGGCCGCGCGCTTTCGCGAACACGTGCCGGCGCAGAACCTGATGCGGATGCTGTCCACCGCCACCGCGCAGATCCAGGTGCGGGGTTCGCTGGCGGTGGCGCTGGTGTTCATCGCCCTGGCGGAAAGCCTGGGGGCGGAAAACATCCTCGGCGCCTTCCTGGCCGGGGTGATCATCTCGCTGCTGTCGGGCAGTCACAGCTCGGTGCTGCGCGAGAAGCTGGACGCCATCGGCTACGGCTTCTTCATCCCGGTGTTCTTCATCATGGTCGGGGTGCAGTTCGACCTGCCGGCGCTGCTGGCTTCCGGCTCGGGCCTGCAGCTGGTGGCGGTGCTGGTGGCCATCGCCATCGCGGTCAAGTTGGCGGGCGGGATGGTGTTCCGGCTGGCCTATTCCTGGCGTCAGACGCTGGCCGCCAGCACGCTGCTCAGCGCCCGCCTGTCGCTGATCATCGCGGTGGCGACCATCGGCCGCGAGATCGGCGCCATCACCCCGGCGCTGGAGGCCGCCATCATCCTGGTGGCCATCGTCACCTGTCTGTTGTCGCCCATGCTGTTCAACCGCCTGCTGCCGCCCGGTCCGCGGCCGCGCGATCACATCCTGGTGGCGGGGGCCGGGGCTGACGCCCGGGCGCTGGTGGCGCGCCTGCGGGCGCTGGAGCTGGACGTGGAGGCCGTGGCCCTGCGGGAGGCCCACGCGGAAGACGAGGCGGCGGGGGGTGTCTCGTCCGCGCGTCTGGCCCGACTGCGCGATGCCGGCATCAACGAGGCCGGCATCGTGGTGGCCATGGCCGAACACGATGAAGACAACCAGTACGTGTGCCGGCTGGCCCGCGATATCCATTCCGTGCACAACGTGGTGGCCTGGGTGCGGGACCCGGCACACAACCGGCGCTTCCTGGATGCCGGGGCCCAGGTGATCAACCCCAGCACCTCCAAGTTGCTGATGCTGGAAAGCCTGATCCTGAGCGGCGAGGCCCGCACCCTGAGCCAGGATCAGGCGCTGAGCCAGGACGTGCGGGTGGTGAAGCTGCGCAACCGCTGGCTGCGGGATCAGAAGCTGCGCGACCTCGGCCTGCCGGACGGCGTCAGCGTGCTGCGCATCGAACGCGGCGGGGAAGTGTTGATTCCCGGGCTGGACAGCGGTACCCGTGCGAACGACGTGTTCACGCTGGCCGGCGATGCCGGTCTGGTCGACGAAGTGGCGCGCCGGCTGGCCCGGCCTTGGTGACCTGCAAGCCGGACTCGCTGTTGTCCGGCGTCAGTCCAGTAGTTGCGAAACCGCTTTGCTGCCGGCCTTTGCAGCCAGCGGCCCCAGCGCCTGTCCGGCGACGCGACGCAGGGTGGGGCTACTGGCCACCAGCAGGCCGGCGATGCCGCCAGCCACCAGTACGGCTCGCGGATGGGCCCGGGCCCATTCAAGCGCCTCGTCCGCGCTGCTGACCGGCAGGTTGTCGCCGGCCGCGGGCGGATTTGTTGCGGCGGCCGGCGCCGGGGCTGGCGGCGCCACCTGCCGGCGTAGCCAGGCCCCCAGGCCTGCCGCGATCAGAAGCAGCCCGGCGCCGATGGCCAGGGCCGCCAGGGGTGGTCCCCATTGCGGTGCCAGCCAGGCGTAGCCGCCCCAGGCGCAGACGAGTACGCCTGCCAGCCCCAGCAGCAGCGGTAGCCAGATCGCGGCGTTGAGCCCGAAGACCCCGGCCAGCTTGGCCTGGATATTCAACGGTCCAGCAACTTCCCGAGCAGGAAGCCGACGCCGAAGGCGGCCGCCACGCTAGTCAGCGGACGCGCCGCCACTTCAGCCTCCAGGCTGCGGGTGGCCTCCCGCGCCCGGTCCTGGACCTGGGCAGCGGATGCCCGCGCGGCGTCCGCGCCGGCACCGAATTCCTCGCGCAGGTTGTTCTTGAGCGATTCGGTGAGCTGGGAAAAATCCTGGCGCAGGGTCTGGAGATCGTCCTTGAGTGCCTGGACTTCGTCGCTGTTCTGAGCCGCCATGCGGGTCTCCTTGGGTCAGGTCTGATGGATGACGCCGGTGCAGCCCGTGCTGCACCGGCGTCAGGTGGTATCGGGCGGGTCGCCGCTACTTGTCGAAGGCGTCGCGAACCTTGTCCTTGCCCTCGCCATACTTATTCTGGACCTTGCCTTCGGTGCGGGTCGCCTTGCCTTCGGCCTCGGTCTGTTCGTCGCCCGTGAGCTTGCCCACGGTTTCCTTGATCGAGCCCTTGACCTTCTTGGCGGTACCCTTGATGCGATCCTTGTCCGTCATCTTCATGCTCCGTTGTCGGCCGTGCCGCCGGAATGGCGGCGGAATGCGCTGGTCCGCTGGTCGGATCAGCCGCGAATCAGGCGGTGGTAGATCGACACCACCAGCAGGGCGCCGATCACGGCCGCCCCGACGCTGTACAGGCCGAGCCCGGGGACGCCCCGGCCATCGGCAGCGTTGAGGGCGAGGGCCCCGGCACCGGCGCCGGCGCCGGTAACACCGGTGATGGCGCCAATCACACCCAGCGCGCTGTTCAGTAGCGGCCCGTGACCGCCGGCGATCAGGCTGGAAACAAAACCAGCAACCAGTCCCATCGCCATCCACACAATAATGGACATGCCCTCTGCCCCGGTGTTCCCGTACGGGATCTCGTATTAGTCAGCCGGCAGCGCACCACCGGACCGCGGGTCGTAATAATGCGGACCGCCATTCGGTGGGGGAAGAGCCATTCGCACCAGTGCATCTGGTACGAAAATACCAGTCAGGATGTAGCGGGGTCGGGGCGCAGGCCGCGCTCCCGGGCCCAGATGACGGCCCCGGCGCGATTATGTACGTCCAGCTTGGCGTACAGGTTGGCTACATGGTTTCGCACGGTATTGGGTGCGATGGCCAGTTGCCGGGCGATGTCTCGGTTGCCATGGCCGTCGGCCATCAGCGCCAGGATTTCGCGTTCGCGCTCGGTGAGGCTTTCCCCGCCGTTGCCGCTGCCCGCGCCATTGGTGGCCTGGCGCACGTCGGCCAGTTTCTCGATCAGGCTCCGGCTGAACCAGGAGGTGTCGGCCATCACCGCCTCGATTGCCGCCGCCAGTTCTTCCTGCGAGCGCTTGTGCTCGGTGATGTCCTGCAGTGCGCCCAGCACGCAGGGCTGATCGTCGATTTGAACGGTATCGGCCCATAACAGGCAGTCGATGCTCGTGCCGTTGCGGCAGGCCAGCCGGACCTCCTGCTGGGTGGCAGCCACCAGCTGTTTGCCCTGTAGCGGGGGCGTGCCGGTATTGCCGTCCCTGGGCCGGGCGATGCCGGTAAGCCCGCGCTCGCCAAGCGCTTCGGCGGCGTAACCGGTGGTCCGGGTGAAGGCGGCGTTGACGTTCATCACCATCAGCCGGTCGAGGGTGGCGATGAACATCGGCACCGGGGCCAGGGTGAACGCGCGGGAGAAGCGCTGCTCGCTCTGGCGCAGTTCGTTTTCGGTCTGCTTGCGCGGGGCGAGGTCCATGAAGGTGAATAGCATGCAGGGCTGGTCACCCACCTCCATCGGCTGGCCGGCGACAACCACCGGCTGCCGGCCGCCGTCCGGCCGGGGCAGGCAGGCCTCCATCTGCGGGATGGTGCGGCCGGCGCTCAGGTGCGCCACCGCCAGGTCCCGTTCGTTGGCGTCCGTGAGCACGTCGATTTCGTAGACGGTGCGCTCGAGAAGTTCGCTCTGGGTATAGCCGGTCATGTCGGTGAAGCCGGCATTGGCCTTGATGTAGCGCAGGTCGGACAGGCGGCAGATCAGCGCCGGGGCGGGGTTGGCGGCGAAGGTGCGTTCGAAGCGTTCCTCGGCGCTGACGAAGTCGGTGATGTCCTCGATGATCAGCACCAGGCAATCCGGCTCGTCGTCGGCATCGGTGAGGATCAGGCTGCGCACGCAATGGCTCCGGGCCTGATCGGGATCGTGTTGCGGGGTGACCTCGACCACGACGTTGTCGAAACGCTCGCCGGCCACCATCCGGTCCAGCGGATAGCGATGCGGCGCCACGTCCCGGTTATTGCGGTAGCGCAGCGTGAACCGCTGCCGGTAACCCTCGCAGGATCCGCCCAGCGCCTCGCGTTCGCGAATGCCGTGCACCGCGAGCGCCGCGTCGTTGGCCCAGGCAATGCGGCCGTCGTGTTCCAGCAGGATCACGCCGTCGCGCAGGCCGGCGATGATCTGCTGGAGTTGGCGCCGGTCGGTCTGCCGGCGGAGGGCCTGGTCGATCATGGTGTGACGGGTTGCCGGGGCCGGGCCACCAATACTACGACAGCGGGACGCCCTCGGGCGTCAGTCCGGCAGCGTTGTCACCCAGTCGCTGCGCGCCAGGGCTCCCTGCAGGCCGATCCAGGCTTCCAGGTGATCGTAACGGGCGATGGCCCGGCGGGCCTGCTGGCGGGCCAGTTCGGCCTCGGCCTCCACCACGTCGTCGGCGGTGGCGCGGCCGGCGCGGAAGCGGGCATCGCGCAGCTTCAGACGGCTGCGCGCGCTCGACAGTCCGGTTTCGGCGAGGTCGGCCAGTGCCAGGGCGCTGTCGATGGCGGCCAGCTGTTCCTCGATCTGCACACGGATTTCGTGCATGAACGCGCGCCGGTCGGCGTCCAGGGCCTGGCGCTGGGCTTCGGCCTGGTCGCGGCGGGCGGCGATCACGCCGCCGGCAAACGGGGTCCAGGTCAACTCGGCTGCGATGCGGCCTTCGTCGTCGGGAAAGAAGGCGTTGCCGCTGCGCCAGGTCTGGCTGGCCACCGCATCGATTTCGGGCAGCCACCGGCTGCTGGCGGCGCGTGTCTGCAGCCGGGCGGCGTCGAGGTCGTGTTCGATCGCATCCAGATCGCGGCGGGCGTCGATGGCCTCGGCCAGCAGTGTCTCCGGGTCTGCATTCACCGCCGGCGGCGTGTAGTCCAGCGGCGCGGGTACCACCCGGCCGTCGCGACCCATGGCACGGGCCAGCCGGGTGGTGGCCACGCGGTAGCCGGTGGTCAGCTGTATCTGCTCGCGCCGGGCTTCCTGCAGGGCCAGATCGATATCCAGCCGGTCGGTTTCCAGCGCCCGCCCGGCCTCGACCTGGGCGGCCACCCGTTTCACCCGCGCCGACAGGCTGTCGCGCAGCCGGGTGTTGGCATCCAGCCGGGCCTGTAGCCGGAGCGCCTCCAGATAAATGCTCGCCGCGCGCAGGGCGTTGGCCAGTTTCAGGCTCTCGGTCCGCGCCAGGCTGGCCCGGGCGCTTTCCGCCTGGGCCGGGGCGCCGTAGAGCTGATCGGCCAGGCGCAGCAGGGGCTGGCGGATCTCGATGATCGCTTCGCTCTGTTCGCGGGCGGTGGTTTCAAAGCGCTGTTGCCCCATCGGCCCGGGGACACTGATGGAACCGGTGGCGTCCGATCGCGAGGCCCGGGCCCGCACGCTCAGCTTGGGGGCGAGCGCATCGCGATAAGCCGCGCTCGCCCCGGCGCGCGCGGCGCGGGTGCGGGCGGCCAGGGCGTCCACTTCCAGTTCGTTGGCCCCGGCCAGGGCGGCGGTGTTGAAGTCCACCGTGTCTATTTCATCAGCCTGGGCTGACGGCGTCGCGACCGCTATTACGAGCACGAGACCGGCCAGCAGCGCGGCCGCGCTGCCGCCTGCGGCGCGCGCCGGCATCGATCGGCGGCCGAGCAGCAGCAGGCACAGCGCCGGCATCACCAGCAGGGTGAGCAGGGTGGACGCAATCAGCCCGGTAATGATGGTCCAGGCCATGGGCGGCCAGAGCGTGGTATCGGACAGGGCCAGCGGCAGGAGCCCGGCAATGGTGGTGGCGGTGGTCAGCAGGATCGGGCGGGTGCGTCGCCGCACGGCGTCGCGCACGGCGGTGGTGATGTCCTCGCCCTGGGCCAGGCGCTGGTCGATCACGTCGATCAGCACGATGGCGTTGTTCACGACGATCCCCACCAGCGCGATGATGCCCTGCAGCGGCTGGAAACCGAAGGGAATGCCCAGCAGCAGCAGACCCGGAATCACGCCGGCCACCGCGAAGGGAATGGTCAGCAGCACCAGCCCCATGCGGCGGAACGAGTTGAATTGCAGCAGCAGAAAGAACAGCAGCAGCCCCACGCCCAGGGGCGCGGCCTGCAGCAGCGCGGAGTTGGCGTCGCGCGAGGCTTCGGCTTCGCCGCCGAACTCGATACGGGTGCCGGGCGGCAGGTCGAGATCGGCGATGGATGCCTGCACCGGCGCGACCACTTCGCTGAACACGAAACCTTCCGCCAGTTCGCTGTAGACCCGGGCCACGCGATGCTGGTTGTAGTGCCGGACGGCCCCCGGCTGCATGGCCAGCCTCGCGCTGGCGACCTGGGCCAGCGGTACGGCACGGCCGTCCGGGGTGTAGACGTTGATGGTCTCCAGTTCCGGCAGGGGGAAGAGCTGGCCCTGCGGGCTGCGTAGCTGGATCGGTACCGGATCCTCGCCCGCCCGGTACTGGCCGACATTGATGCCGAGGCTGCGGCCCTGCAGGGCCTGGGCGATATCCACCCGGGAAATGCCCAGCCGCCGGGCCACCTGGTCATGCACGTCGAACACGATGCCCGGGGCGCCGGTGCCCAGGTCCTGACGCACGTCGCGGGCGCCGGACACACCCAGCACCGCCGCGAATACCTGCTCGGTGGCGGCGGCGAGTTGATCGGGATCGGGATTGAACACCCGGATTTCGATCGGCGAGGCCACCGGCGGGCCCTGGCGCAGGATGCTGGGTACCACGTCCACCCCGGGCAGGCTCTCGCGGCCGTAGGTCCGGGCCCAGTCGATCACCGCCTGGTTGGCGGTCAGGCCGTCGGTTTCGGCCACCAGCCGGGCCCGTTGCGGGGCGCTGGGGCTGCGTTGCAGGTTGTAGTAGAACGTGGGGCCGGCGAAGCCGACGAAGCTGTGCACCACGTGGACATCCTCGCGCTGGCGCAGATCGCGCTCCATGCGGGCAGCCACTTCCCGGGTGCGGGTCAGGTGGGTGCCTTCCGGCAGGGTCAGGTCGATCAGCACCTGGTTGCGGTCGGCATTGGGGAAGAACTGCTGATCCAGCATGCCGCCGCTGGCGAAGGCGGCCGCCACCACCAGCGCGCCACCGGCCGCCATCCACCAGGGACGGGCGGTGGATATCCGGCTGAGCTGTTCGGCCAGCCGCATGATGGGGGCGTTGGTTTCCTTGTCGGCCGACTGGCGGCGCAGGAAGCGGCGGGCGGTGACCGGCGTCAGGGTGATCGCGAACACGTAGCTGACCACCAGCGAGAGCATGATCAGGATGGGCATGGCCCGGATGAAATCCCCGGTGTTGCCCTCCGACAGGGCCATGGGCACGAACGCCGCCAGTGTGGTGCCGGTGGCGGCGAACAGCGGGCCGCCCAGTTCCCGCACCGATTGCGCGGCCGCGCTGGCGCGGCTGGCGCCACGGTTCAGGTGGTGCTGGATGTTCTCGGTCATCACGATGGCGTTGTCCACCAGAATGCCCAGCGCGATTACCATCCCGATGATGGCGATCTGATGGAGCACCCCGCCGCCCATGGCGTAGATGCCCAGCGCGCACAGCGTGACCAGCGGCAGCAGGGTGGCCACCAGCAGACCCACCCGCAGCCCCATGCCCAGGAACAGCACCCCGACGATGATCAGCACCGCCAGCAGCAGGCTGCCCACCAGGTTGTCCAGCCGGGACTCGGTGTAGGTGGGCTGGTAGAACATCTCGCGGATTTCCAGCGGCGCGAAGGCCGGCCGCAGTTCGTCGACCTCTGCCCGCAGCGCCTGCCCGAACTTCACCACGTTGGTGCGGTTGCGTTCCGCCTTGATGTCCAGGCCCACGGCCCGCTTGCCGTCAAAGCGCACGCGGGCTTCGGGGGGTTCCTGCTCGCCGCGTACCACCTCGGCGATGGTGCCCAGCGGTACCACGTTGCCGCCGGCTAGGGTGATCGGGGTGTCGCGGATCTCGCTCAGCGAGGCGTAATCGGTTTGCGGCCGCAGGGTCAGCGATCGTCCGGACAGGCGCAGCGAGCCGCCGGGAATGATCGCGTTCGAGGATTGCAGCTGGGTCAGCAGCTGGTTGGGCGTAAGCCCGCTACGCAGCAGCGCGGCGTCGCTCAGCGCGATGGTGATCTGCTCTTCCGGATCGCCGATGAGGCGGATGGACGACACGCCGGGCATGTCCAGAAGTTGCGACTTCAACCGCTCGGCGGCATCGGCCAGTGCCAGCGGGTCGTCGCTGCCGGTGACGGCCAGCACCGCGGTCGAGGCGGTGACAATGCGATCCTCCAGGGCCGGTTCCGCGACGCCATCGGGAAAGTCGCGGCGCGCGCTGTCCAGTGCCACCCGTACCCGGTCCCAGGCGCTGTCGGTGTCATACACCCAGGCCTGCAGCTCGATGCGCACGATGGCCACGCCCTGGCGGGCGGTGGATTCGGTGTGATCGATTTCCTCGACCCCGGCCAGTTCCTCCTCGATGGGTTCGAGCACCAGCCGCTCGATGCGGCCCGGGTCGGCGCCCGGGAACGCGACAGTGATCAGCCCGGCGCGATAGGGGAAGGCCGGATCCTCCTGGCGGTCCATGGTGAGGTAGGCGGCCAGACCCGCCAGCGCGAGCACTGCCACCAGGGTGAAGATCAGCCGCTCGTTGGCCAGCAGCCGTTGCAGCCGGTCAGACATGATGCCAACCCCGGCCGGGCGTCATGTTTACGGCCGTGATCATGGCCGGACCGCGACGGCGCGGCCGTCGACCAGACCGTCCAGCCCCAGCGTGACCACGGTGTCGCCGGGCGACAGGTCGGCGTCCACCACCACCCGCTCGCCAACGACCACGCCAAGGGTGACCGGCACCGAGCGGGCCCGATCTTCATCCACCCGGAATACCCGCGGCTGGCTGCGTCCGCCGGTGCTGGCGATGGCGGATACCGGCACGGTCAGGCGTTCCGGCTGGTTCGAGCGCAGGCGCCAGGTCACGGTAGTGCCGGCCCGCAGGTCGGGCGCGTCGTCCAGCGTGAGCACGGCCGGGAACAGCTGCCCGGCACCATCCGCGGCGGCCGCCAGTTCGGTGACGCGGCCGGTGATCTCGCCGCCCATGATGGGCATCACCAGATCGGCGCGGTCGCCGACGGCCACTTCGCCGAGCAGATTTTCCGGCAGGCCGATTTCCGCTTCCAGAGCACTGCTGTCTCCGGACAGCGCCAGCACTGGTTGTCCCGGCGATACGAATTCACCCGGTTGCGCCAGGATTTCGGCCACGGTACCGGCAACCGGCGCTTCCAGCCGGGTTTCCGCCAGCAGGCGGCGGGCGCGGCTGGCGTCGGCTCTGGCCTGCGCCAGCGACGCCTGCAGGCCATCCATCCGCGACTGTGCCGACTCGAGTTCCTGCTGGGTGGCGGCGGCATCGGTCTTGAGCTTTTTCACCCGATCGAGATCCCGCTCGGCCTGGGCGGTCTGCGTTTCCAGCTGCCGGACGCGCGCGGCAGCGGCCTCCGCGGCCGGGGCCAGCTCGGGCTGGGCCAGACGGGCGATCAGCTGGCCACGCTCCACCGACTCACCGATGTCCACCATGCGTTCCACCAGCCGGCCGCCGACCTGGAAGGCCAGCCGCGCCCGGTCCGCCGACCGGACCACGCCCGACAGCGCGAACTGCCGGTCGGTGTCGATCACCCGCACCTGCCCGGTTTCCACCGGATGCGGCTGGTCCGCCGGCGGCGGTGTGTCCGGCGCCGAGACGGCATCGCAGGCCGCCAGGGGCAGGATCAGAAGCAAGCTGAACAAACGGACCATGGCCGATCCCTTGGATGTAATCAGCGTCCACATTAAGATGCCATGTTGACGCTGTCAACACTCCCGTTTAGAGTTATTCCATGACCGCAGCCGCTACCGATTCCCGGCCCTATCACCACGGCGACCTGCAAAACGCCTGCGTGCGTGCCGCGCTGGAACTGCTGGAAGCCGAGGGGCTCGAGGCGGTCACCCTGCGCGGGGTGGCCGAGCGGGCCGGGGTGTCCCGCAGCGCGCCCTATCGGCATTTCAGCGACAAGCGGGCGCTGCTGGCCGCAGCGGCTGAACAGGGTTTCAAACTACTGGCGAAGACGATTCAACGCGCCAACCAGGCGGCGGGCACAGACCCGGCGAATCGGCTGCTGGCCGGCTGCCGCGCCTATGCCCGGTTCGGGGCCACCCATCCCTGCCTCTACCGGCTGATGTTCGCCGGGGATTTCTGCGAAGGCCCGCTGTTCGACGCCGAGAAACCACCGGAGGAGTCCGAGTTCCCGAGTCTGGCGGTGGCCGGCGATGCGGCCTATGACGTGCTCATCGGCGAACTCACCGACGCCCAGGCCGCCGGCGCGGTGCGCCCGCGTGATCCCAAGTCCCAGGCGCTGGTGGTGTGGGCGGCGATTCACGGGCTGATGAGCCTGTACCTGGACAACCGCACGGGTTACGCCGGCCACGAAACGGCCGAGCTGGAAACCGTGGTCGAGGGCGTGCTGCAGACGCTGCTGGAAGGGCTGCGGGCGGGCTGATCGTCGGTCACGGCACGCGGCAGTCCTCCAGCCGGTCGATGCGCCAGAGCGCGGGGAATGCCCGGCGCCAGATACCCACGATCGCCAGTGTGCCGACGCCGCCGACCACCACCGCCGGCACCGCACCCAGCCAGGCCGCCACCGCGCCGGATTCGAATTCACCCAGTTCGTTGGAGCCGCTGATGAACAGCGAACTGACCGCGCTGACCCGGCCGCGCATGGCGTCGGGGGTGGCGATCTGGATCAGCGTGGCGCGGACGAACACGCTGACCATGTCCGCGGCGCCCGCCAGCGCCAGTGCGGCGAAGGACAGCCAGAAATGGGTGGACAGGCCGAACACGATCATCGCCACCCCGAACAGGGCCACGCCCCCGAACATCGCCGGGCCGGCACGGCGCGTGAGCGGCCGTCGCCCCAGCCAGATGCCGGTAACGAATGCGCCCAGGGCGATCGCGCTGCGCAGCATGCCCAGGCCGACCGGCCCCACGTGCAGGATTTCGGCGGCGTAGACCGGCAGCAGAGCGGTGGCCCCGCCCAGCAGTACCGCGAACAGGTCCATCGACAGCGCGCCCAGAATCATCGGCCGCGACCGGACGTAGGCCACGCCGGCCAGAAAGCGCTGAACCGCGCTGCCGGTCTCGCGGGATGCCTGCTGCGCCCGGGCCAGCGGCAGGCCGGCAATGGCGACCCCGGCCACCGCGAACAGCACCGCGGCCAGCAGATAACCGGCGGCTGGCCCCAGCAGGTAGATCAGCCCGCCCAGTGCCGGGCCCACCACGATGGCCATCTGGAAGAACGAGGAGTGCCAGGCGACCGCGCGGCTGAGCAGGCGCTCGCCCACCACCAGCGGCACCAGCGACGGCAGGGCCGGGGCGGCCAGCGCCCGGGCGGTGCCGAACAGGACCAGCACCGCATAGAACGGCAGCACGCTGGTTGTGGCGTTCAGCGTCAGCAGCAGGAATAGCGCGCCGGCCACCGCCTGGGTGGTCCAGCTCACCGCCAGCAGCCGGCGGCGGTCGACCCGGTCGGCCAGGTCCCCGGCCGGCAGGATGAAAACGAGCATCGGCAGGAACTGGGCCAGCCCGACCCAGCCCAGGGTCATCGGGTCCCCGGTAAGCCCGTAGAGCTGCCAGCCGACCACGACGGCCTGGGTCTGGGTGGCCAGGGTCGCGGCCACCCGGGCCACCAGCAGCCGCCGGAAGGCCGGCAGGCTGAGCACGTTGTCGGCGGTGGTCACCATGCCCCGGTCAGCCGGGGTATGCCACGGCGAGAATCTCGAACTCGGTTTGTCCGCCGGGTAGCGAGACGGCCACCGCGTCGCCTACCGTGCGGCCCAGCAGCGCCCGGGCCACGGGCGAATGCAGACTGATGGCGCCGGTGGCGGCGTCGGTCTCGTCCGCGCCGACGATGCGGTAGATGTGTTCGTGGTCGGCCTCGTCGATCAGCGTGACGCGGGCGCCGAAGAACACCCGCCCGGGATCATCGGGCCTGGCGTCGGCCACCACCAGCTGGTCAAGTCGCCGGCCCAGATAGCGCAGCCGCCGGTCGATCTCCCGCAATTCCTTCTTGCGGTAGATGTACTCGGCGTTCTCCGAGCGATCCCCCTCGGCGACGGCATCGGCGAGTGCCCGCACCACGGCCGGCCGGCGCGTGCGCCACAGGTGATCGGCTTCATCCCGGAGCATCTGCCAGCCGGCGCGGGTGATGTAGTCGCGTTGTGCCGGCATCTAGCCACCCCCGCACAGGACCGGCGAATCCACGGCAAAGCGGGAGATACGGCCGCCTCGGCCGCTCAGTCCATGGCCCCCGGCGGCGGGGTATTGTCATCCGGCACGAAGAAATCGGGCGCCAGCTCGCGCGCGTCCGGGTCGACCTTGTACTGGCGGAAGTCGGTGACGCCGGCGTCGAACAGCACCTGGTCATCGATGCAGAAGTTGCCGCTGAACTCGCGGCTGGGCCGGATCAGGATTTCGTGGGCGGCGTCGGCCATGATCTCGGGCGTGCGCGAGGCGTTGACCATATCCTCCCCGCCCAGCAGGTTGCGCACGGCGGCGGTGGCGATCGCGGTGCGGGGCCACAGCGCATTGAAGGCGATGCCATCCCGGCGGAACTCCTCGGCCATGCCCAGCACCCAGACGCTCATGCTGTACTTGGCCAGGCTGTAGGCGGCGTGCTGCGCGAACCACTTTGCCGAGAAATCCAGCGGCGGGGACAGGTTCAGCACGTGCGGATTGGCGGCCTGCTTGAGATGCGGGATGCAGGTCTGGCTGACCAGGAAGCTGCCGCGGGCGTTGATCTGGTGCATCAGATCGTACCGCTTCATCGGCGTGTCCAGCGTGCCCGTCAGGTTGATGGCGCTGGCGTTGTTCACGCAGATGTCGATGCCGCCGAAGTGCTCGACGGTGCTTGCCACCGCGGCGTTGACCTGATCCTCGTCGCGGATGTCACAGACCAGTGGCAGGGCCCGGCCGCCCGCGGCCTCGATTTCCTCGGCCGCAGTATGGATGGTACCGGGCAGCTTGGGATGCGGCTCGGCGGTCTTGGCCGCGATGGCCACATTGGCGCCGTCACGGGCAGCGCGCAGGCCGATCGCCAGCCCGATGCCGCGCGATGCGCCGGTGATGAAGAGCGTCTTGCCGTTCAGATTCGCCATGGCGGATTCCTGGTTGTCTGGACTCGCCCGCGAGATTATCGGCAATCACGATTATTCGCAGTATTGGCGGGCCGCGATAACCTCGCGATGGCGCGCACGGCAGGAGACAGGGCCATGAGTGATTTTTCGGTGCAGCCGGTGGACACGCCGCGCGGGCGCTTCGCCTGCCGCGTGATGGGCAGCGGACCGCCGCTGGTGATGGTGCATGGCTGGCCGGAGTCGTCCTGGTGCTGGTGGCCGGTGGCAAGCCGGCTGGCCGAGCAATACCGCGTGATTGCGCCGGATCTGCGCGGACTGGGTGACGCGGAACGCAGCCTGACGCTCGAGGCCTATACCAAGCAGGCGCTGGGCGCCGATCTGCTGGCGCTGCTCGATGTGCTGGGGATTCGGCGTGCCACGCTGGTCGGTCACGACTGGGGCGGGGCGGTGGCCCAGGAGGCGGCCCTGGCCGAGTCCGGCCGATTCGACGGTCTGGTGCTGCTCAACATCCATGTGCTGCCCAATGCGCGCGGCAATGCCGCTGCCCAGGCGGCGCTGCGAAACAACCCCGCGGCGCTCTGGTACCAGTTCTTTCAGAATGCGCGGGATGATCATGGCGACGGGCTGGCCGAAGCCATGATCCCCGGCAACGAGCGGGCCTGGCTGGGCCACTTCCTGCGCACCTGGTCGCGGCTCGATTTTCCCGCCGACGCGCTGGACGAGTATGTGCGCTGCTATCGCCAGCCGCACACCGCCACCACCGGCGCCAACTACTACCGCACGTACAAGGCGGACCGGGCCCGCTGGGCCGAGCTGGCAGGGCAGCGTTTCGCCATGCCCGGGCTGTACATCCACGGCCGGCACGATCCGGTGATCGTGCCCGAATTCACCCGGCATCTGGACGACGTGTTCGACCACATCCGGGTGGAAAGCCTGGATGCTGCCCACTTCGTGCAGGAGGAGTGCCCGGACCAGGTCGCCAGGCTGATCCGCGACTTCATTGGACGTCCTGGGGGCCTCTAACCGCCGGCCATCTTCATCACTCGGCCGGCCAGGGCGCTGGTCACGCTGCGCGGGGTGATGCGAGTGCTGCCTACCAGCAGCCGGTTGGACCAGCCCGGGATCACCACGCTGCGCCGCCCGAGGCCCTTGAGGGCGGCGGCAACCACATCGTCGGCATCCATGATTGTCTTGCGGGCGGCGGCGGGCCACTTGCCCTCGTCCACCTCGGCCACGTCGAAGAATTCGGTGCGGGTGGGGCCCGGACACAGGCTCAGCACGTCCACCCCCTTGTCCTTGAGTTCCACGTGCAGCCCCTCGCCCAGGAACAGGTCCCAGGCCTTGGTGGCGGCGTAGTGGGCGAAATAGGGATTGGGGATCAGGCCGGCCACCGAGGCAAGCATGATAATGCCGCCGCGGCCGCGCTCGGTCATGGCGTTGCCCAGGGCATGGGTGAGGATCAGCGGCGCCCGGCAGTTGACGTCGAGCATGCGCAGGTCGTCCTCGAGCTTGCCCTTGAGGAAGGCGCCGGTGTTGCCGAAGCCGGCGTTGTTGACTAGCAGGCCGATCTCGCGGTCGCCGATGGCCTGTTCCAGGTCCGGCATGAAGTCCGGTCGGGACAGGTCCAGCGGCACGCTCAGGGTGTCGACGCCGTACTCGCGCTCGAGACGCTCCCCCAGTTCATTCAGGCGGTCGGCCCGCCGGGCCACCAGCACCAGATTGAGCCCGCAGGCGGCCAGTTGCCGCGCGAATTCGGCGCCGAGGCCGGCCGAGGCACCGGTAACCAGTGCCCAGGGGCCGTAGCGGTCGAGAAATCGTTGTTTGGGCATGAGAGCGACTCCTGAGAACGGGCCGGTCGCTACCGGCGAGGATTGATTCGATACCCCGGGGAGTGTATCGCGTCTCCCCGCGCGGTCAGCCGTTGAGCCAGAGCAGCCCGGCGTTGAGATAGCCGGCAAAACCGACCCAGGCCAGATACGGCAGCAGCATCGCTCCGGCCAGCGGGCGTACGGCGGCGAAGGCCCGCCAGGTGGCCAGGACCGCCAGCCATAGCGCGATGATCACCAGCAGGCCCAGGTCGAGCCGATGGGCGCCGAATACCACCGGCGACCAGAGCGCGTTCAGGGTTAGTTGAATGCCGAACAGCCACAGAGCCGGGCCCAGGCCCCGCACCCGCCAGACCAGCCAGGCGGCAAGCGCCATGGTGATGTAAAGCAGCGTCCAGGCGATCGGAAACAGGATATTCGGCGGTGTGCCGGCGGGCTTGATCAGGCCGGCATACCAGGCGCCCGGCTGGAACAGGATGCCGGTGCCGGCCGCCGCCGCCACCACGGCCGCGCAGATAAGCCCGGCCAGGGCACTACGCATGAAACACCCCGCGGCGGGTAGGCACCCACCAGGTGAAGCCGAAGATCAGGGTGTTGATCACGGTCAGACCCCAGGGAATGCGTCGCTCGGCCACCGCCAGGAAGGCCAGCGGAATTTCCAGGATGTGAATCGCGATGATCACCGCCCACAACTGCGCTACCGGACTGTTGAATCCGTCGGTGACGTAAAGCCAGAGGCCGGCCGCGTGCAGCAACAGGGTGACCAGGTTGCCCACCAGCCAGAATCGGCGATTGTCGATCATCCGCGTACCTGCTGAATGAAGCCGGCCAGGGCCCGCCCGATGGCATCGGGCGAGTCTTCCTGGATGAAGTGCAGCCCATCCACCGTGACTTCCGTCTGATTCGGCCAGGACCGGCAGAATTCGCGTGGCCCGCCGGTGAGGATGATGCCGGGATCCGCGTTGATGAACAGCTTGGGCAGGTCGTCGCTGGTGGCGAGCCACTGGCCGTAGTCGTCGACGATGGCGGTCACGTCGGCCGGCTCGCCGTCGATCGGAATCTGTCGTGGCCAGGTCAGGGTGGGCCGTCGGGCCTCGCCGGCGTCGGTGAACGGCCGGCGGTACTCATCCATCTCGGCGGCGGTCAGCTCGCGCTGGATCGAGGCCGGCAGGATGCGCTCCACGAACACGTTCTTGTCCAGCACCATTTCCTCGCCCGCCGACGAGCGCATGGCCTGGAAGATGCCCTGCATCGAGTCGGGCAGGTCGGACCACGATAACGGCTGGACGATGGCTTCCATATAGCAGATGCCGGCGACGCGGTCGCGATGGCGATTGGCCCAGTCGAAGCCCAGCCCCGAGCCCCAGTCGTGCAGCACCAGGATCACGTTGTCATTGACGCCGAGGGCGTCCAGCAGTCCGTCCAGATACCGTCGGTGCTCGACGAAGCGATAGCTGCCCGGCCCGGGATCGGGAAGCTTGTCCGAATCGCCCATGCCGATCAGATCGGGGACGATGCAGCGGCCCAGGCTGATGGCGTGCGGGAGGATGTTGCGCCACAGATAGCTCGACGTGGGGTTGCCATGCAGGAACACCACCGGATCGCCGGTACCGGCCTCGACATAGGCCATGCGCCGGCCCAGCACTTCGACGGTCTGCTTGGTGAAATCGGGGGACGTGTTACTCATGGGGTGGTCTCGCTAGTAGGCGATCAGGGACAGCAGCAACTCGGGCAGCGAGTCGGCTGTTCCCAGATAGGGGTTGAGCACGATATCCACTTCCGGATGATCGGCACGTACCTCGGCGATTTCCGCCGGAATGTCCTCGGTGACATGGCGGCCGGCGGCCAGGAAGTAGGGCAGCACGATGATGCGTTCGGCCCCGCCCTGGATCAGCCGGACCAGTCCGCCGGGAATCAGGGGCGAGGCCAGTTCCAGAAACGCGCAGTCCACCTGGTGGAAGCGGTCGTCGGCCGCGGTGCGCAGCCGGGTGGTCAGGGCCCGGACCTCGTCGTTGGAGGCCTCGCGGCGGCTGCCGTGCGCGACCAGAAGCAGGCTCGTATTCATGGCCGCGAGGATAGCAAACCCCACCGTGCCGGGCCGCCGGGTTGCTACAATCAGCCTCCAGTCATCCGGATAACGGATTCCTCGTCATGCAGATGCCCAATCAGGAACCGGTTACCTTCTTGCGGGATTGCGAGGCCGTGGTGATTCCGGCCGGCGACACCGTGGAAGTGCCCGCGGGTACCCACGGCACCATCACCCAGGCGCTGGGCGGCAGTTTCACCGTCTACATCGCCGGCAATCTGCTGCGCATCGCCGGCAGCGAGGCCGATGCCATCGGCAAGGAGCCGCCCGAGCCCATCGCGTTGCCGGAAGGTGCCGACAACGATGATGTCGAAGCGCTGGCCTGGGAACAGATGCGCACCGTCTACGACCCGGAAATTCCGATCAACGTGGTGGACCTGGGCCTGATCTACGGCTGCGAGTTCGACCACGGCGATCCCGAACACCGCACCGCGAAAGTGGCCATGACCCTGACCGCGCCGGGCTGCGGCATGGGCGACATCCTGCTCGACGACGTCAAGTCGCGGGTGCGCCTGATACCGACCGTGGACCGGGTCGATGTGGAGCTGGTGTTCGACCCGCCCTGGACGATGGAGATGATGTCCGACGCGGCCAAGCTGCAGGTCGGCATGCTCTAGCCGGGCGGGGTAGCCAAGAGCGGGCGGCGGCAGGTGCCGCCGCCCGAACACGGAGGGAATCGGCCAGCCGAAGCGAATCCGATTCGACAGCTGTCCCGGTGGCCGGCGCATCGAGCGACGGGGATGCGGGCCACCGCCCCTTGGATACCATCAGCACCCGCGGGTGACATTGACGTTAACCGCTGGGCACCCGCCTGTACATGGGTAAACTTCCCGACCGGTCATGCGGATGCCTGCGGGGTAGCGGATGGGCTAGAGTCGGCGCCGGGGGCAACACGGGGAGTTCGCGGGATGCGGCCCATCTATCTCATCGTCAACGGGATGCTGATCTTTCTGGGCTATCTGGCCTTTACCTTCACCGATTTCGACAGCCCGGACCCGTTCTACTCGGCCTTCCTGCCGCTGGTGGACATGGTCTACTGCATCTATCTGCTGTTGCTGATGTTCGTGGAAATCTACAATCGCACCTGGCGCTGACGCTGGCGCCCGCGATCACGGCAAGGGGAAGGCCATGTCCGAATCTCAGCCGATCCACGCACCGCCGCCCTGGCAGCTGCGCGGGCAGGGTTACATCATTCTGATTCGCTGTTCACGTGAGTTCGGCGAACGTTGCGCGGCCGGCGTGCCGGGTCTGGCCGGGCGGGCCCTGGGTGGCATCGGCACCGTGATGGTGGTCGATTACAGTGAATCCGCCGTGGGTCCGTACCGTGAACTGCTGCTGGTTCCCGGCCGCTTCGACGTTGAAGGCCGCAAGCGATTCGCGGTCACCGACATCCTGGTGTCCTCGCAACCCAGCGTGGACAACGGCCGGCGCAACTGGGGGCTGCCCAAGACGCTGGCGGCGTTTCAGCGCCATACGGTGGAAAGTGGCAACGAGCACGTTCGCGTGTCGCGCGATGACCGTCCCTTCGCGGAGCTGTGTTTCGCGCGTCGGTCCCTGTCCTGGCCGGTCACCACCGCACTCGCGCCGGGTGGTTGGCACACGCTGGTGCAGCCCTGGGAAGGCCGGCGTTACACCACCCGCATCAGTGCCCGTGGCCGGGTGCGGCCGGCCCGGCTTACCGAGTGCCGGATCGATGACGCGGTGTTTCCGGATTTCACCAGCCAGCGGGTGCTGTCCTGCCTGCAGGTGGCCAGCTTTTCCATGGTATTCCCGCCGGCGGCCATCGAGGACGCCTAGGCCAGCAAGCGGTCGACGCGCCGTCGCTCCTCGGCCAGCCAGTCGGGGATGCGGTCCACGGTGGCGGGGTTGTCCCGCACCGCCGAGAAGCCGGCATGCAGCAACTCGTAGAACGGCCCGAAACCGGCCAGACGCGCCGGCGTTCGGGCCATGCGGAAGGCCATCCAGGACAGGCGACTGGTGACCACGCCGGACAATTCCTCGACCACCAGGCCCACCAGATCCACCTGCCGGTGCCGGTCGGCAAGCCGGCCGACGCGCCGGGAGGCCCGGGCGAACCCCACGACGCCGGGCTCGTCGGTGGTGGCCCGGGCCGCGACAGCGCGGTCGAGGGTCTCGGTGAGCGCCAGGAATTCCAGCGCGGCGGCCGCGGCGGTGGTGTCGCCAAGCAGGCGACCAAGCCGGGCCGCGGTGGCGTCGGGGTCTGTCGTCAGCGCGCTCACGTCCGGGCCGGTCAGTAGCCGGTCGGTGCAGAACGTGAGCACCGGGTCCGGGCCGTAATTGCGTTGAATGCGCCGGCGCTGGCAGGCACGTACACCTGCCAGACCGGGCGGATCGGTTTCGGCCTCCAGGGCGCCGAGAGTGCGCAAACTGGCGGCGAGCTCACAGGGTCCGGACGTGGTCATCGTGACGGCGCCGCTCAGCCGCGGCGAACCACGAGCACCAGGCCGATCACGCTACTGATGGCACCGCCGATAAGCATCAAGAGCGCACGGTCCGTCGGCGAACCGGTGAAGAATTCCTTCACCTCTGACTGCAGGGACTGATACTCGCTGTAACCGAAGAACAACAACAGAACCCCTGCGATCAGCAGGGCCGCACCAATGGCTTTTTGCATGTTCGTGCTTCCTGGTTTGTGGTTGGACGATGAAGGCCGCTGAAAGCTATCAGATTCCGTTGTCACTTGAATAATGCTGCGCCGCCGCAATATCCTGACGTGTACGAGGGCGATCCGGGTTCATGGAATGATAGAAGGAAAACCCCTATGAAAACGTCCCTGCAAACCTCATTGGCGCTGGCTGCTCTGTCCATTGGCGGGCTGACGCTTGCAGCCTGTGAACAGGACACCCGTGAGGACATGAGCGAAGAAGCCTCGGAGGCCGCCGAGGAAGTCGGCGAGATGTTCGAGGACGACAACGCGGTGGAAGATTCCGCGGAAGACATGGGCAATGCCGCCGAAGAAACGGGCGACGAAATGGAAGAGGCGATGGAAGACAACTAGTCTTCCGACCGCGAGCCGGATTTCCGGTCGCATCTGCCGCGGGCTCAACGAGCCCGCGGCTATCAATCGCCTGTCGGCACCGGCAGCCGGCCGATCGCGGGCTGTAGCAGGCTGCCGAGGTACAGCGAATCGCCTGCTGCCTCGACGCTGGTGATCGGCGCATAGGCGTCGGCACTGCTATCCTGCAAGTTGTGCACGATGCGGCCGGACGGGTCCAGTCCGAGTATGAAGCCGAGATTCTCCGGTTCCGGCTGCAACGCCGCCGGTAGCCGGAAGGTAACCTTGCGCAGCCACGGCTTGTCGGCCATGAAATCCAGTGACGGGTTGCGCGGCGCATACAGCGCCAGCCAGAAGATGTCGCGCTCGGCGTCGTAGGAAATGTTATCCGGCAGGCCCGGCAGGTTGTCGATGAATACCTCGGTCTCCCCGGCCCGGGGTCCTTCCAGCCACACCCGCTGAACCCGATAGGCGCCGGTTTCGGTAACCAGCACGTAGCGTTCGTCCGGGCCCACCGCCACACCGTTGGCAAACTGCAGACCGTCGGCCAGCACCGTGGTCTCGTCGGCGGTCGGCTCGTAACGAAGCAGCCGGCCGTGGCCGCCGTGCTCGAGGATATCCGCCATCACGGCGTGATAGCCGAATTTCGTGGAGGCGTCCGAAAAATAGATGGTGCCGTCCGCGGCGACATCGACGTCGTCGGCGAACCCCAGCGCCTGCCCGTCGGCCGCAGTGGCCAGGGTGCGCAGCGAGCCGTCCTCACGCATAGCCAGCAGGCCCTGTTCCGCATCCGCAATCACCAGCGAACCATCCGGCGCCCAGGCCAGGCCCAGCGGCCGTCCGCCGGTATCGGCCAGCGTCTCGGCCCCGCTGCCGTCAGCAGCAAGTCGACGAATGCGCCCGTCCTCGTAGCCGGCGTAAAGCCGGCCGCTTTTGTCGACGGCGACATCCTCGGGACCGACGCCCGCGTCCCGGCCCAGTTTCTCGGCCTCGGCCAGGTCGGGGCCCGAGGCATTGGGTTCGCCGCGTTCGGGGGCGGGCGGGGCCTGCCAGGCCACCGGCTCGATCGGAACCGGCCAGAACAGCAGATAGGCCAGGGGCAGGGCTAGAACGGCAATCAGCAGCAGGGCGACTCGTTTCATCGGGATTCAATCGTTCGGGTGTCGAAGAGGCAGTCGCGGTGGATCGCGGCCAGCGAGGCGCAGCCGCACAGCGACATGGTGTTGGCCAGCTCGCGCGCGAGAATATCCAGCACCGCCGCCACGCCGGCGGCACCGTCGACCGTCAGGCCCCACAGGGCGGGCCGGCCGATCATCACCCCGTCCGCGCCCAGGGCCAGGGCGGTGAACGCGTCCGCGCCGCGGCGAATGCCGCCGTCCAGCCACAGCGGCACGCGACCGTCCACCGCCCGAGCGATCGCCGGCAGGGCCCGGATGGTAGCCGGGGCGCGATCCAGCTGACGGCCGCCGTGGTTGGACACCACCAGCCCGGCGGCGCCGTGGTCGATCGCCCGCCGGGCGTCGTCGGGGTGCATCACGCCCTTGAGCCACACCGGCAGGGTGGTGCTGGCGCACAGCCAGTCGAGGTCGTCCCAGGTGATGCCGCCGTCCACGATCTCGTTCATGTAGGTGGCCAGGCCGGAACCACCGCTGTCCGGTAGGCGGTCGGTACCCGCGGCCAGATTTTCCGCCCGCAGATGCGGCGGCAGCACGAAGCGGTTGCGTGCATCGGCCTCGCGCAGGCCCCAGACAGGGGCATCGGCGGTCAGCACGATGGCCCCGGCACCGGCGGCTTGCGCCCGCGCCACGAGGTCGCGCGTGGTGGCCCGGTCGCGGTACATGTAAAGCTGGAAATGACGCGGCGCGTCGGTGGCGGCGAATACCGGCTCCATGGCCGTGGTGGACAGGCTGCTGAGTACGAACAGGGCACCCGCCTCGCCGGCGGCGCGGGCGGTGGCGGTTTCGCCGTCCGGATGCGCCAGCTTGTGAAAGGCGGTTGGCGCAATGCCCAGGGGCAGCGCCAGCGGCTGGTCGCCCAGACGGGTGGTCAGATCCGGCCGGGTGGCGCCGCACAGCGTTCGCGGCATCAGGTCGATGCCTTCGAACGCCGTGCGATTGGCGGTCAGGGTAAGCTCGTCCGCGGCGCCACCGGCATAATAGTCACGGGTGGCCGCGGAAAGCTGCCCGTTGGCTGCCCGTTCATAGTCCCGGATACTGAGAAGCGTCATGGCGCGAGCATATCAAGACAGGCCCGAGGATCGGTCCGACAGCCATTTGTCCGAGCGGCGGCAACGTAGCCTGGCAAGGGTACGGCGGCTGGCCCGCTGGCTGGATTCCTCGGTATATGTGCCGTTCCTGCGCACGCGGGTAGGGCTGGACGCCGCGATTGGATTGCTGCCGGTGGTCGGGGACTTCGCCGGGGTGGTGCTGTCGGCACTGTCGGTGGGCGAGGCGGTGCGGCTGCGGGCCCCGCGGCCGGTGGTGGGTCGGATGCTGCGCAATCTCGGTATCGATTTCGTGATCGGCCTGGTGCCGGTGGTCGGTGACCTGGCCGACATCTACTGGAAGGCCACCACCCGCAATCTGCGTGAACTGGAGAACTGGCTCGACCAGCCGCCCGAGCGACCGCGTGCGCGCTGGCCGCAGGCCGTGATGCTGGGCGGCGGGGTGCTGCTGGCAGCCGGGCTGAGCTGGTGGCTGGTCGACGCCACCCTGTAACCGGAGAACGACGATATGGCAATGCTCGAGCCGGGCGACCCGGCCCCCGATTTCGACACCGTCGACCATCACGGCCAGCCCGTGCGCCTGGCCGATTACCGCGGGCGGCAGCCGGTGGTGGTGTACTTCTATCCGAAGGACGACACCCCCGTGTGCACCCGTGAGGCCTGCGCCTTTCGCGACCATTACGAGGATTTCGTCAACGCCGGGGCCGAGGTGATCGGCATCAGCGGCGACGACGCCGACAGCCATCGGAAATTCGCGGCGACCCACTCGCTGCCGTTCCGGCTGGTATCGGATCCCGATGGCGAGTTGCGGCGCGTTTTCGGGGTGCCCCGCACGCTGGGCATCATGCCCGGCCGCACCACCTTCGTGATCGATCGTGCGGGAACCGTGTGCCTGGTGTTCAGCGCGCAACTGGCCGCGGAACGTCACGTCCGGCAGGCCCTGGCGGCGATCGCCACCGGCGGCTGAGTTCGGGAATTTTGGGGTGCGCGAATGCGCGGCCGGAGATCGCTAGCTCAGTTGGCTCTTGACCGCGGCGCTGACCGCGCCCATGTCGGCCCGGCCCTGGACCTGGGGCTTGAGAATGCCCATGACCTTGCCCATGTCCTGCATCGACTGGGCACCGGACTGGGTCACGGCGGCGGCGACCAGATCTGCCAGTTCCTGGTCGCTCAGCGCGTCCGGCAGATAGGTTTCCAGCACCACCACTTCCGCGGCCTCGGCATCGGCCAGTTCGTCACGGCCGGCATCCCGGTACTGGGTTTCCGCGTCACGGCGCTGCTTGACCATCTTGTCGATCAGCGCCAGCACGCCGGCGTCGTCGAGCTCGATACGCTCGTCGATCTCCCACTGGCGCACCGCGGACAGCAGCATGCGCAGCACCGCGAGCCGCTCGCGGTCCTTGGCCCGCAGCGCCGACTTCATGTCGTCGGATAACTGCTCTTTGAGCGTCATGATGTGGGGGCGATACTCGCCGCGATGCGGCTGATGGCCCGGATCAGTACTGCCGGGTGAAGCGCTGCTGTTCGCGCTGGACGCGCTTGAGATGGCGCTTGACCGCGGCCGCCCGCTTGCGCTTGCGCACCTGCGAGGGCTTTTCGAAATGCTCGCGGCGGCGCACTTCGGTGACCACGCCGGCCTTTTCGCAGCTGCGCTTGAAGCGGCGCAGGGCGACTTCGAACGGCTCGTTTTCCTTGACTCGTACGCTTGGCAAAGCGATCACTCTCCGGGGGCTAGAAAGCGGCTGATGCCGCTGCCTTACAATAGGGCGGCGTATTCTAATGCCGGTTGCGGGCGCTTTGCAAAACATTCTGGGTATCGAGACTTCCTGCGATGAAACCGCGGTGGCGGTGTATTCGCGCCAGCGGGGCCTGCTAGCCCATCAAATCTACAGCCAGGTGGCGCTGCACGCCGAGTACGGCGGGGTGGTGCCGGAACTGGCCAGCCGGGACCACGTCCGCAAACTGGCCCCGCTGATCGCCGCGGCGCTGGCCGAGGCGGGCCTGTCCCGGGCCGACGGCATCGCCTACACCCGCGGCCCCGGGTTGCTGGGCGCCCTGCTGGTGGGCGGGGCGGTGGCGCGCGGGCTGGGCATGGCCTGGCAGGTGCCGGTGCTGGGCGTGCATCACATGGAAGGCCACCTGCTGTCGCCCCTGCTGGAGCCGGATGCCCCGGCGTTTCCCTTCGTGGCCCTGCTGGTGTCCGGCGGGCATACGCTGCTGGTGGCGGTCGAAGGCGTGGGCCGCTATCGCCAGCTCGGCACCACCCTGGACGATGCCGTGGGTGAGGCCTTCGACAAGACCGCCAAGCTGCTGGGGCTGGGCTACCCCGGCGGGCCTGCGCTGGCGCGACTGGCCGAGGACGGCGCACCGGGACGGTTCGTGTTTCCGCGGCCGATGCTCGACCGGCCCGGCCTGGATTTCTCGTTTTCCGGCCTCAAGACCGCCGTGGCGCTGGCGGTGCGCGACGCCGGGCCGGCCGATCATGCCGATATCGCCCGCGGTTTCGAGGAGGCGGTCACCGAAACCCTGGCGGTGAAATGCCGACGGGCGCTGCAGGAAACCGGCTATGCCAGACTGGTGGTGGCCGGCGGCGTGGGCGCCAACCGGCGCCTGCGCGAGCAACTCGACGCCGCCGCAACGGCACACGACTTCCGGGTGTACTTTCCGCGACATGCCTTCTGTACCGACAACGGGGCGATGATCGCGCACGTCGGCGCATTGCGACTGCCCGGCGACGCCCGCGCGGCATGCGCACCGGACCCGATGGCGGTCGCGCGCTGGCCGCTGCACGAGCTGGCGCCGCCCGGCGCCTGAACAGGAGGGCAGCTTGGACACCATCTACATCGAAGACCTGCGCATCGATACGGTCATCGGCCTGTACGACTGGGAACGCCGTATCCGCCAGACGGTGCGCTTCGATCTCGACATGGCCTTCGACATCACCGCCGCCGCGGCCACCGACGACGTGGACCGCACGCTCAACTACAAGGCGGTGGCCAAGCGGGTGATCGCGTACGTCGAGGCGGCGGAATTCGAGCTGGTCGAAACCCTGGCCGAGCGGGTGGCGGCGCTGATTCTGGATGAATTTCCGGTGCAGCAGGTACGGCTGCGGCTGAACAAGGCCTTCGCCCTGCGCGGGGCCCGCGGGGTCGGGGTGGATATCCGGCGGCAGCGGCATCCCTCGCCGGCCGCCGAACGAGCCTTCGTTGGCGTGGGCAGCAACATCGAGCCGTCTAACTACATTCCGCAGGCAGTGCGCCTCATGCGCGAACGGTTCGGGGCGCTGAACGTGTCGCCCGCCTACACCTGTCCCGCGGTCGGCTTCGACGGGCCGCCGTTCGTCAACCTGGTGGTGGCGTTCGTCGCCACCGACGAACCGGCCACCATCGCCGAGGCCCTGCGCGAGATCGAGAATGCCTGCGGGCGCCTCCGCGAAGAACGCACCCGTTCCCGGACCATGGATCTGGACCTGCTGCTGGTGGGCGACCGGATCGACGAGAAACGGCGGCTGCCGCGTGACGACATCCGGCGCTACGCGTTCACGCTCAAGCCGCTGGCCGACATCGCGCCGGACGCGCGGCACCCGGTGGACGGGCGCCGCTACGACGAGCTGTGGCAGACATTCGACGACCGCGACCAGCCGCTGGCGGTGGCCGACGCCGCGCTTGGCGAGGCCATCGCTGCCGCCGCGGGCATGACGCCGGACTGAGCACCAGCCGCCGTGATCGGCAATGAACAGCGCGACTGGATCGCGGCGGAGATCCGGTGGCTCACCCGGGCCCGCGGTTCCGACAAATCCTGCTGCCCGTCCGACATCGCCCGCCGGCTGGACCCCGATGCCTGGCGCGACTGGATGCCGGCGGTGCGCGACGCGGCGCTGACGCTGGCCCGTCGCGGCGAGATCGACATCTGCCAGGGCGGTGTGCCCGTCGATCCCGGGCTTTCGCCGCGCGGGCCCATCCGGCTGCGGCGGCGCGACTGTTAAACTGATCGCCGGTTTCGACTATCGCAGGGCCATGCGCGAACAGTTCAAGGGCATTCCCATCGTCTCTGGCAGCAAGGTGGCCAAGCCGCAGGGTTTCACCGCGATCAAGAACGGCCAGAAATCGCGGCGCGGCGCCGATCGCCCGCCGGTCGGCCGCAAGCCCGACTGGCTGCGCGCGAAACTGCCCAGCGGTCCCGACTACCAGGCGGTGAAGAAGAACGTGCGCGAGCACCGGCTGGCCACGGTCTGCGAGGAATCCATGTGTCCCAATATCGGGGAGTGCTGGAGCCACGGCACCGCCACCCTGATGCTGATGGGCGACACCTGCACCCGGGCCTGCCGGTTCTGCGCGGTGGATACCGGCAACCCCCGCGGCTGGCTGGACCCGGACGAACCCGAGGCCTGCGCCGATTCGGTGCGGCTGATGGGCCTGAAGTACGTGGTACTCACGTCGGTGGACCGTGATGACCTGCCGGACGGCGGCGCCGGGCATTACGCCGCCTGCGTGCGGGCCTGCAAGGCGGCCAATCCGGAAACCGGCGTCGAGGCCCTGACGCCGGATTTCTGTGGCCGGGAAGCGGATGTCGAAACCGTGGTGGATTCCGGGCTGGACGTGTTCGCGCAGAATCTGGAGACGGTCGAACGCCTGACCCATCCGGTGCGCGACGCCCGCGCCGGCTATCGCCAGACGCTGGATGTACTGGCTCACGCCAAGGCGCATCGTCCCGGCGTGCTGACCAAGACCAGCCTGATGCTGGGCCTGGGCGAGACCGAGGACGAGATCGCCGCCACCCTGGATGACTGTGCCGCCATTGGCGTGGACATCGTCACCTTCGGCCAGTATCTGCGGCCCACGGTCAATCACCTGCCGGTGGAGCGTTACGTGCCGCCGGCCGATTTCGACAAGTACCGTCAGTGGGGCCTGGCGCGGGGCTTCCTGGAAGTGGTCTCCGGTCCGCTGGTGCGTTCGTCCTACCGGGCCGATCGCGTGTTCGACAAGAATAATTGCGGCCTCGCCGACGCCTCCTGAGGCGCCGACGGCGGGTTAGCTATTCGCGACCCGGCCGCCACAGATACAGGAACTGTGCCGAACTCGCGGCGGACAGGCCCAGATCCAGCGGCAGGATGTTGACCTGAGCGGGCGCGCCGCCGGCCGTCGGCATGCCGCCACCGCGGGAATACACCGTGTCCGCCCGGCCGCCCTCGCGGGTGTAGCGGATCACGCGTGCGTTCTCCAGGCCGGCTTTTTCCCGCACCCGGTCGATGGCGTCGTCCAGCCGGCCGATGCCGTCGACCAGCCCCAGTGACTCGGCCTGTGGCGCGTTGAAGATGCGCCCGTCCGTGATGGTCGCGCGATGGGTGGCGTCCAGCTTCCCGCCGCGGCGGCCGTCGACCACGTGCACGAATCGCTCGAACAGGCCGTCCAGCACGCCCTGGACGATGTCGCGCTCCTCGTCGGTGACGCCGCGCAGCGGCGACAGCAGATCCTTGTGGGGGCCGGAGGTGAAGGTTTCGTCGCGTACCCCGATCTTGTCCATCAGGCCGTCGATGTTCAGGCCGACCAGGATCACGCCGATCGAGCCCGTCACCGTGGTCGGATGTGCCAGGATCTCGTCAGCGGCCAGCGCCACGTAGTAGCCGCCGGAGGCGGCCACGCTGCCCAGCGCCGCCACCACGGGCACCTCCTGGTCCTCGGCGAAGCGCCGCAGACGGTGGAATATCTCGTCGCTGGCGGTCACGCCGCCGCCCGGACTGTTGATGCGCAGCACCACCCCGCGGATATCGGGGTCGGCTTCCGCGCGCCGGAGTTCGGTGGCCACGCGGTCCAGCGTGGAAGGCTCCTGGACCAGCCCGAACGCGCGCTGGGTGGGCTGGTCGCTGATGAATCCGTCCACCGACACCAGAAGAATCTTGGCATCACCCTCGCCCCGCACCACATGTTCGACCAGGCCCGACTCGTCGCCGAACCAGTCGAACGGGGTCAGCACCAACACGCAGCCGCCCAGCAGGGGCAGGCTGATCAGCAGGGCAATCAGCGCGCGCATGTCAGTGGACCTGGTTCTGCCAGGCTTCGATCGCGGCCACGATACGGTGGGCGGCCTGCTCGAGCTGTTCGATGGCGGTGTCGCGGTCGTCCACCGACAGGGCCCGCCAGGCGGTTCCGATGAACGGGCCGGCGGGCTCGGTCACATTGTGCTCGGCAAGCTGGGCGTACGCCGCCTCCAGCGCGGCCAGGCACTGGCCGATGGCATCCTCGGCCAGACCCGCTTCCCGCAGCACCATCACGCAGGCGGCCACCGCGGCCTGGTCCAGCCGCTCGTTGTCGGCCTCGTCGTGATCCGCCGTCCAGTGGTGGCCGAGTTCGGTGACCAGGTGCACCAGCGCCAGCATCGCCGGCATGTCGGCGTGCAGGGTCGGGTCGCCGCGCTTGGCGGCCAGCGCGGCGCAGACCTGCAGCGCCGGCCCCACCACCAGATGATAGGTGTCCGGGTCGAGGGCGTCGCGGCCCAGCTGTTCCGGGTCCAGATGGGTTTCAGGCGTCGACACGGTCGAACCATTCCTCCAGGGGTTGTGCGTAGTCGTCGCCGGCCTCGCCAAAGGGCATGTGACCGATGCCGTTCAGGCGCAGCAGTTCGGCATGCGGCACGAAACGCTGAATGAGAAGACTCTGATCGAAGGGCACGATGGGATCGGCGGTGCCGTGGATCAGAAGGGTAGGGGCCTTAATTGCGCCCAGCGACGACCGGATGTCGTGATCGTGGATTTCATCGAAGAAGTGGGCCAGGGCGCGAACCGATCCCCGCCGCAGATCGGCCACCATCACCCGCGCGATGTCGGCGGCCGGTGGCCAGGCCCAGTAGGCCCGCGGCCGGGTGGTGGCGAACAGCGTGACCACCCGGGCGATCAGCGAGTGCCGGGCCAGCAGCCACAGACCGGCGGCGCAAACGCCGGGGCCGATGCCCGGTATGCGGGCCAGGAACTGTAGCAGGCCGATAATCCCCCGCCAGCGACCCTGGGCAAACGGGGAGATGGCGCAGACCGCGCGGACCTGCGCCGGGGCCTCGGCGGCAATCGCCAGCGCCGAGTAACCGCCGGTGGAATGCCCCATCACGGTGAAGGCTTCGTTGCCGATTACCGCGCGGATCGCTTCCAGCAGTCCGTGGCTGAACAGGCTGGGAGGCATGGGCTGATCGTTGAAGCCGGCCGGTGGCTGGCTGGGAAAATGGGCCGGCAGGCCCACGGCATACCAGCGCCGGTGGCGCAGCGTGTGGTGCAGCGCATGGGGCCAGACATTCAGCGACAGGGACACGCCGTGGATCACCACCAGCGGCGGGCCGTCGGCCTCTTCGTTGTGGCCGGCGATCGCGATGCGATGGCCGTTGACGTCGATGTGACGGAGGGAGTCGCTCATTCGTGGCAGTGGCGCGGGTCCGAGAAGGTGTTTATAAGACGTCGCGAGCGCAGCCAGTTTGGACACGGCGGCGCGCAGAAAGCGCAGCGTATTAGCAATACGTGAGCATTGCGAGCACCGCACGGGTCCAAAGTGGCAAGCGCGGTAGTCCTGTACGCGCCTTCGGCGAGATTGTCTGCAAGCCGCGCCGGGGGCGCAAGTCAGCCGGGCAGCCGCAGGCTCACGCGGCCGCCGCCCAGCGTTGGCGCGCGGGTCAGCTGAATGTCGCCACCGTAGGCTTTCACGATTTCCGCGGTCACCGCCAGCCCGATACCCTGGCCCTCGCGGCGGGCATCGGCGCGTACGCCCCGCTGCAGCAGGGTATCCGGTTCGTCTTCCGGGAAACCGTCGCCGTCGTCGTCGATGAAGACCAACGTGGCGTCGCCGTCCCGCGCGCCACTGACCTGTACCCGGCCCCGGCCGTACTTGGCGGCATTGTCCATGACGTTGCCGATCACCTCGGTGAGATCGCCCTCGTCGGCGGCGGCGGTCAGACGCCGGTCGATGTCGACGCGGAATTCGGTGCCGGCCTCGGCGTAGACCTTGCGAAGAGCCCCGGCCAGCCGCTCGACGATTGGCGCCAGCGCCACCGGCGGCGCCAGGGTGCGGGTGCCCGCCGCCGCGGCCCGCTGTACCTGGTAGTCCACGATCTCGTTGATCCGCGCCAGCTGGCCCTGCAGGTGCCGGCGCTGCTCATCGGGCAGGGCGGGTTCATTGGTCATGCCCCGCAGCACGGCCACCGGCGTCTTCAGGGCATGGGCCAGATCGGCCAGGGCGTTGCGGTAACGTTCCAGCCGCGCCTTCTCGCTGGCCAGCAGGGCGTTGAGGCTGCGTACCAGCGAGCGCAGCTCCTTGGGATGCTGACCCTCGATGCGCTCGCGCCGGCCGGCCTCGATGTCCCGCAGGCTGCGCGACAGCCGCCGTACCGGGGCGAGCCCCCAGCGCAGGATCGCCAGCTGCACCGCCAGCAGCAGACCGGCCGCGCCGCTCAGCCACAACCACAGCACGCCGCGGAACCGCTCGAGCTGGGCGGTCAGCGGTTCGGCGCTTTCAGCCACCATGAGCGTGAAGCGGTAGTCCTGATCCTCGCCGGCCACCCAGCGGATGCCGAATGCCAGCTTGATCCAGCGGTTGTCGCCGGCCTCCGGTGGCACGAAGCGCCACTGGCCGACACCCGGCGCGGGTGGCGGGGCGATGAAATCGATGATGGAGGGCGATTGCCAGATCACCGCCCCGTCGCCATCGGTGACCAGGGCGTAGAGGCCGCCGCCGGGGCGGGCGAGGTCGGAATCGGGCAGCGAGCGTTCCGGCAGGCGGAAGCTGCCGTCGTCGCCGATCTCGGCGCTGCCGAGCAGGGCGTAGGTCAGGCCCTGGAGCTTGTCGCGTTCGGCCTGCAGGGCCCGCTGATAGACCGCGCGCTCCAGCGCAAGGCCGGTCAGGGCCACAAAGGCCAGCAGCACCAGCCCGGCCGCCACCAGCAGGCGCGCGGCCAGCGAGTTCATCGATCAGGTCGCGCGGCGTGAATCAGGGGGTCTCCGGTCGCAACAGGCGGTAGCCGCGGCCACGCAGGGTCTCGATCGGCTGACGGTTGCCGTCGGGGTCGAGCTTGGTGCGCAGCCGCCGGATGAACACCTCGATGACGTTGCTGTCGCGTTCGTCGTCTTCCTCGTAGATGTGTTCGTAGAGTTCGGTCTTGGACACCACGTCGCCGGCCCGCAGCATCAATTGCTGCAGCACGCGGAATTCGTAGGCGGTCAGGCTCACCGGCGTGCCGGCCACCCTTACTTCCTGGCCGGCGGTATCCAGCGCGATGTCGCCGACTTCCAGCACCGGCTTGGACCATCCGCGCGAGCGCCGCACCAGCGCCTGCACGCGGGCCATCAACTCCTCCGGCTGAAACGGCTTGACCACGTAGTCGTCGGCGCCGGCCTCCAGGCCCTCGACCTTGTCCTGCCAGCGGGTGCGGGCGGTGAGAATGAGAATGGGGAAATCCCGCCCCGCCGCACGGGCTTCGCGGATGATCTCCATGCCGTTCTTGCCGGGCAGGCCGAGGTCGATGATGGCCACGTCGATGCTGTATTCCTCGGCGAAGAACAGGCCTTCCTCGCCGTCGCCGGTGGCGTCGACGGCAAAGCCCTCGGCCCGCAGCTGGTCACGGATCTGACCCTGCAGGTCGACATCGTCCTCGATTACCAGCGCGCGCATCAGTCGATACGGACAACGCGCACGTTGCCCTGCTTGATGAGTTTCACCCGGTAGCCGTCGCCGTCGCGGTTGACCGCGAGCACCTTGCCGCCGTAGCGCTCGCGGGCCTCGCGGGCGGCCTCGGCCGGGGTCTTGTCGGGCCGACTGCGGCTGCGGTCATTGCCCAGCCGGGGAATCAGGTTGGACTGGGCCAGCCGGTCGCCGGCCATCCCCGGCACCAGCGCGTCAAGCGCCGCGGACGGGACCAGGCCCGCGGGTCCGGCAGAGACGGAGGCGGCGGCCATCATCAGCACGGCCGCCGCCAGCCATCGGGGCCCGGGTCGGGCGGATTTGAGGGGGAGTCGCTGCATGGCTGCGGAATCAGTAGCCCACCCGGCGGGTGTCGTAGCGGCTGCCCTGGTTCACGCCCTGCTGACTGTCGGCGTACCCCTGGTACTGCTGGCACTCACGAACGCGCTGCTCCTGCATGCGCTGGGCATTCCAGGCGCCGCTGGCAGCACCCAGCGCGGCACCCACGCCAGTGGCAAGATCGTTGCCGCTGCCGTCACCGAACTGGTCACCCAGGGCTGCACCCAGCAGGCCGCCGATGATGGTCTGGCCGGTGGTGCTGGTGGCGCCGCGAACCACGACGTTGCGGTTATCGGGTGCGTTGAAGCATTCCTGGGCGGGCTGGCCCTGATCCACCGGCGTGGCGGCGAAGATCGGGTCGAGCTGGCGCTCCCCGGCAAAGGCGGTGCCGGTGGCTAGGATGGCGCCGGTCATCAGGCTGGAAATCAGTACTCGCATGACGGTCTCCTTGGCTGTTTGACTGTAGCGGATTCACGGTTGTCCGCGAATCGTGGCTGCAGCCTAGCCCGTCCCCCCTGAACCGAGTCTGAACGCGCAAGCCGCGGGCGTTCAGCGCCGGTTCATGACCATCTCGCTATACGCGAGGTTCGTATCCTTCACCGGAGTTTGCCATGTCCCGATCCCTCGCCGCAGCCGTTGTCGCCGGCTTGCTGTTGTTCACGGCAATGCCGCCGGCGCTGGCGGGCGGTGCCGGCTGGCACGGTCATCGGCTGGCGCCGCAGGCCCCGTCCGTTCACTACCGGGGCAAGCACGGTAGTCTGGGGCTAGTGCTGCCGCGCCATTACGAGTCGCGCAGCCACCACCGGTCCGTGATCATTCTGGGGCCGAACACCATCTATCAGCAGCGCCACTGGCGCGCCCCGGCGTTCGGTGGTCATCACTATCGCCATGACCGGGGCCGCTGGTACGGCCATGAGCCCCGGCGCTGCCGATACGGCGACTGCCGCTTCGCGCCGAACCCGCGGGTCTACCGCTTCCAGAGGTGAACGCCGTATTTCCAGTAGCCGTTGACGTTGGCGAAGCGGGGATCCTGTTCGGGTAGCGGCAGAACCTCGTGCTCCAGCAGCGGCTGCAGGTACGGGGCCAGTACGGCCCCGCCGCCGCCGGCGAGAAGTACCGCGTCGACATCCCAGTCGTCTGCCCACAGCCGGTTGACCTCGCCGGCAATCGCCGCGGCCAGCTGGCCGAAGGCCCGTTCGGTAATGCGGGCCAGGTCGTAGCTGTTGCCGCGGATCTTGATGCTGCCGGACTGTACCGCGTCGTACAGGCGGTAGAGTTCCACCGAGACGCCGCTGCGCTCCTGCAGGGCGGCGGCGATGGGCTCGAAGGCGCGGGCAATGCCGGCATCCGAGGTGCCGCTGCCGCGCTCGGAATAGCGGGTGCGGTCGGCAATGCTGTAGTCGGCGGTGCGAAAGCCGATGTCGATAATGCCGATCTTGTCGCGGGCAAAGCGCGCCTCGGCCACCCGGCCGATGTCGTTGAGCATGGCGCCGAAGAATGACCCGAACGGCTGCGGTACCACCCGTACCTTGTCCACCCGCAACGTGATTTCCTGCGCCTTGCCGGCGACATCGTGCAGGGTCAGCTTGTGCGACCCGGTGAGCAGATTGCTGATGGCCTCGCGATGGCGCCGGAAATAGCGCACCGGCAGGCCGGTCACCACGTGAACCGGGTCGTTGTCGCCCACCAGACGAGTGAGGCCGGCCAGCGCCAGCCGCTTGGCGTAGCCGGCGATCAGCTGGTCCTGATCCAGGGTGAAACTGCGCACGCTGGACTGGCGTTCGGCGAGGTCGCCGGCGAAGAAGGCTTCGTCGTCCACGGTCAGGTGCAGATGTTCCTCGTCCCGGCCGCTGTTGCCGATCGGGGCCCGGAACTGGATGTCCGTGGCCTCGCCGATCACCGACTTGAACAGTTCACGCCGGTGGCCGTCGGTGACTTTGGTGAAGCCGAAACCGATATCCAGACCGATGATTTTCACGCGTCACGAGCTGCGGGTTGAGTGCGGAAACACCTTGTAGCACGGGGGTTTGCGGTGGTCAAAAGCCGCGCTCGGGGGCCAGGCCGCAACTGTCGAGCAATTCCGTCCAGGCCTGACCGTGTTCCCGCGAGGCGCGCCGGTAGTGGCGCCATACGCGGCTGGACTCGCCCAGGGCGCGGTCACGATAACGGGTGATTGCCTCGGGAACGGTCACCGACTGGGACGCGAATAGGGCGTCGAGGGCCTCGTGCCACAGCCGGCCGGCGTCGGATAGCGCGGCCATGTGGGGTTGCAGGCCGGCGATGTAGAACTCGCGCAGCACGGTTTCGGCAATGCGGGCCTGGCGGTTGGCCTGCCCGCGGAAACACAGGGGCCGCCGGTCCTGCCGTTGCTCGATTGCTGTGGTGACGGCGTCCAGCGTGGCGGTGACCGCGGCCACCGACTGCAGCAGCCGCCCGCCGTAATGACGGGTTTCCAGCACCCGGTAGGCGGGTTCCAGCGTTTCCGGCGGCTGCGGCGTACGCGCCGCGCGGGTCAGTTTGGCCAGCGCCGCGAGCGACTCGCCGGGCATCACGTCGGTCGTGACCGGGAGGCGGCCGGCCGCCAGGCTGAAGGCGTCGGCCACGGCGTCCGCGCCCAGCGTGGCGTTCCAGATCACGTTCGGCAGCTGCGCCTGTTTGGTGGCGATGAGTTCGTCCAGCCGGGCGGCAAATTCGGGATCGGCCGCCGCCTCGCGTGTATCTGGCCGGCAGGCGCGCAGGCCGGCGAGCAGCGTGCGTTCGTAGTCCAGGCGCCGGGCCGGGGGTGCCACCCGGCCCAGGATGCTGTTGCGCTGACCGATCAGACCCAGCAGGCCGCAGCGCTTGAGCTGGAAGTAGCCGATCCAGCCAGTGCGCTCGGGCGGCACGGGCAGATGCCGGTCGCGCGGCCGAGGGTAGCGGGGCAGGGAGGGCGCCGCCGGGGTCACCGGTTGATCGAGCACCCGTGCCACCCGGTCGGCGTAGTCCTCCATCGGATCGGCTGGTCCGCAGGCGGCGGTCAGCAGGGCGATCAGGATCAGCGCCGGCCGGCGGTACAATCGCGGTGTCAGGGCTGTCGGCAGGACGGATGCGATCGGCATGAACACACGAAACGGCGTCGAGCCGGCGCCAGACGCCGGCGGGTCCGCCAGTGTACGCGCGCCGGCCGAGGCCGGGACCGTGCGCAAGATTCTGCACGTGGACATGGATGCCTTCTACGCCTCGGTGGAACAGCGGGATGATGCGAGCCTGGCCGGTCGGCCGGTGATCGTGGGCGGCCGGCCCGAGGGACGGGGCGTGGTGGCCGCGGCCAGCTACGAGGCCCGCAGGTTCGGAATTCATTCGGCCATGCCCTGCGCCCGCGCCCTGCGGCTGTGCCCCGAAGCGGTGGTGGTGCGGCCGCGGTTCGACGTTTATCGCGCCGTGTCGCGCCAGATCCAGGCCCTGTTCCGGGAGGTCACGCCGCTGGTGGAGCCGCTGTCGCTGGACGAGGCCTATCTGGACGTCACCGGGTCGGACGTCTGCGAAGGCTCCGCCACCCGCATCGCGCGACTGCTCAAGCAGCGCATCCGCGACACCACCGGCCTGACCGCCAGCGCCGGGGTGTCCACCAACAAGATGCTGGCCAAGCTGGCCAGCGCGATGGAAAAACCGGACGGGCTGACCGTCATCGCACCGGGCCAGGCAGCCGCGTTGCTCAACGAGCTGCCGGTAGCACGCCTGCCCGGGGTGGGGCCCGCCACGGCGCGGCGGCTGACGGCACTGGGCCTGACCACCTGCCATGACCTGGCCGCCTATCCCGCCGCCGGCCTGGCCGCGGCACTGGGCCGCGCGGGTACCCGGCTGGGGGAACTGGCGCGGGGCGAGGACACCCGGCCCGTGCGGCCCGATCGACCGCGCAAGTCGGTGGGGGCGGAAACCACATTCGATCGTGATTTGCGCGATCCGGCGGCGCTCGACGCGGTGCTGGACGAGCTGGCCGCCAAGGTGGCCCGACGTCTGGCGGACGGCGGTGTTGGCGGCCGGCGGGTGACGCTGAAACTGCGCTATGCCAATTTCGACACCGTGACCCGCAGCGCCACGCTCCCGGTGCCTGATCATCGGCCCGAGTGGCTGCGTTCGGTGGCGGCCGCGCTGCTGCGGCGTACCGATGCCGGCATCCGCCCGGCTCGGCTTTTGGGCATTACCGTGGGCGATCTGGTTACGCTGGCCCCCACTGGCGGACAGGCAGGGCTGTTCGACGACTGAGGTCTGCCGATGACTGTGACAGGGCGGTCCGGTCGGCTACGGGCTGCGCGCCGGCGCGTGGTTGCGTAAATTGCGGATTACCGGAGTGGTCGACCGCTTCGCCCATCAACCGTCACGGGAGTGGTCATGTTTGGCAATCGCAGGAAGAACGCCGGCGCCGGCGCCGGGGATGCGGTGCTGCTGGTGGCGCCACCGGCTCAGGCCGGTGACGAGGCGCTGAATCAGGCGCTGGTCGCTGCCGCCGGCAGCGACGTTGTCGCGCTCCAGGCCAGCCAGGTCACCGACAAGGCGCTGCGTGACGCCCGGGCGGTGGTGGCGCTGTTCCCCGAGCCCGAGGCGCTGGATCAGCTGGCGCCTCGGGTCAAGGCCGCGCGCGCTAGCCGGGACGACGGCTGGCCGGTGCTGGTCGTGGGACTGGCGCCGGGTCAGCTCACGGCTTTCGGCGCCTGGCTGACGCGCAACGCCCCGGCGGATGGCATCGACGGTCTGCGGCTGGTGGTGGACGCCGATCCGCTGGCGGTTGCCGCGGCGCTGGAGGACCGGCTCGCCCCCGTTATCGGCCCCAATGTGGTGGCGATGCCCGTGTCCACCGAGGTGGAAACCGCCGACTACAAGTATTTCTACTGCCTGAGTCCCCAGCTGCGCGGCCTGCTGGCCCATCTGGCGGAACTGGCGGCCAACGGCATCGAGCGGGTCTACCTGCTGGGCGGTCCGGGGTCGGGCAAGACCTCGCTGGCCTATTATTTCTACCTCGCCCGGGCGCAGGGCAATTTCGTCACCGTCAATCTCACCTCGGAATCCACCGACGACAAGGCAGCGATGAAGTCGCTGCTTTGCGGCCACGTGGCCGGGGCATTCCCCGGCGCGGGATCGCGCACCGGCGCGTTCGCCCATTCGCGCGAGGGTGTGTGCTTTCTGGATGAATCCCACGGGGTGTCCGGCAGCGTCATGGAAGTGCTGATGGAGGCGCTGGATTCCGGCCAGTACCTGCCGTACGGGGCATCGGCCAAGCAGCCGCTGCGCTGCGCGGTAGTGTTCGCCTCCAACCGCACCTGGGATACGCTGATCAGCCAGGTCAATCTGGACGAGCATGCGCGGCTGGGGGCGGTGATCCTGCATCTGGCCGATCTGTCCGTGCGCCAGGAGGATCTGATCGCGGTGCTGGCCGCCACCCTGGCCGGGATGGGGTCGAAGGCCACCAGCTGGCAGCCGCCGGCGGGCCTTACCGACGAGGCCTGGGCGCTGATCCGCGATTGCCCCTGGCGCGGCAACACCCGGGCCCTGATGCGGGTGGCCGAGACCGCGTTCGTGTCCGCGGCCACCGAGCGCCTGCCGCTGATCGAGGCCGATCAGGTGGCTCGCGCGATGAATCTCTGGGAGCCGGCCGAACACGCCAGCCACGCGATCTACACCCGGGCCGGCGACAGCGGGCTGGGGGACGCCGCGCCGGGTTGATCGTCCGATCGGCCGCGCGGTGCGCTAACATGCCCGCTTGTTTTGCCGAGGACGAACAGCATCATGAGCGATCCCCTTCAGCAGCCGCTGGAACTGCCCTGCGGCGTCACCCTGCCCAACCGCATGTGCAAGGCGGCGATGACCGAGGGCCTGGCCGACAACCGGCTGCGCGCGACCGAGCGCCATGAACGGCTCTACCGGCTGTGGTCGGAGGGCGGCGCCGGGGTGCTGATCACCGGCAACGTGCAGGTGGATCGTCACTGTCTGGAACGTGCCGGCAACGTGGTCATCGATACCGACGAGAAGCGCGAGGACCTGGCGCGCTGGGCGGAGGCCGGCACCGCCAACGGCAACCATCTGTGGATGCAGATTTCCCACGCCGGCCGCCAGACGCCGATGTACATCAACCGCCATCCCAAGGCGCCGTCGGACGTGCAGCTCAAGCTGCTGGGCAGCTACGGCAAGCCCGAGCCGCTGACCGATGCGGAAATTCGCGAACTGATCGAACGCTTCGCCGTGGCGGCGCGCACCGCCAAGGAAGCCGGATTTACCGGTGTGCAGGTCCACGGGGCCCATGGCTATCTGATCAGCGAGTTTCTCTCGCCGCTGGTCAACCAGCGCACCGACGACTGGGGCGGGTCGCTGGAAAATCGTGCTCGCTTCCTGCTGGAGACGGTGGCCGCCACCCGCGCGGCGGTGGGGCCCGGATTCCCGATTGCGGTGAAGCTCAACTCCGCCGATTTCCAGAAGGGCGGCTACACCTTCGAGGAATGCCTCAAGGTGGTGAAATGGCTCAACGACGCCGGCATCGATCTGCTGGAAGTCTCCGGCGGCAGCTACGAGCAGCCCGGGATGGTGGGCTATCAGGGCGACGAGGACACCGCCGACCCGGACGCCAAGGCCAGCACCCGCGAGCGCGAGGCCTACTTCATGGAATATGCGAAGAAGGTGCGCGAGGTCGCCACCATGCCGATCATGGTGACCGGGGGCTTTCGTTCACGCCAGGTGATGGAAGCCGCGCTGGCCTCGGGTGACGCCGACGTCCTCGGCATCGGCCGGCCGCTGGTGACCGACCCGCACTTCGTCAAGCGTCTGTTCGAAGGCACGGTCGACGAGGCCGAGAAGCAGGAACTCAAGCTCAACATCGGTGGCGGTTTCCTGGGCCCGGCCAGCCGCAGCGTGACGCTGAAGTTCATGAATGTTTTCGGCCAGATGGGCTGGTTCTACATGCAGTTGCTGCGCATCGGCAACGGGCGCGAGGCGGATTACCGCATGGGCGCGCTGCGCGGCCTGTTCGGCCATCTGTTCAACGAATACAAGACCGCGTTCCGCATCCGCGGCTTTCTCAAGGAAAAGGCCTGACACCACCCGGCGGCCGGGTGGGCATTGGCCCGCCCGTCAGCCCGGGTAGAGTACGGCCCAGGCCAGTACCAGTACGCCCAGACCGTTCAGGGCGCCATGCCCGGCGATCATGAAGCCGGGCGGCTTGCGGTCGCGAAACACGGCACCGAACAGCACCGCGCCGCCGGCAAAGCCGGCCGCGATCAGGCCAAAGGCGGTCCATACCAGGCTGCGGCCGTCGCCCAGGGCGGCGATCAGCAGCAGGGCCAGGCCGATGCCGGCAAAGGCGCCGTGGCCCAGTCGCATGAATCCCGGTACCTGTTTCGACAGCCCCAGAAACAGCCCGCCGGCGGCCGCGCCGGCCAGCACGATGAGTGAAATCGTCAGCATGGTCGTCCCCTCCCCAGGGTGGCCCCGGCCGACACCGGCCGGGGAACCGGTTCAGGGTGCGCCGTCCGGGTCCGGCTTGTCGACTACCAGTTGATCACGCACGTCGGCCACGCCGGGGAAGTCCGCGGCGGTGGCCACGGCAGCCTCGCGGGTGGCCGCATCCGGCACCGTGCCGTTCAGGGTGACCACGGCATCGGTCACGCCGACGGCGATGGCGGCGCCATCGAATCGGTCGGCGTCGAGCAGGGCGCGCTGGACGGCCCGGAACAGCACGTCGTCATCGACCGACTCATTGACGGCCGATTCGGCTTCGTTCACCCGCGCTTCGGCCGCCTCGAGTTCCTCGCGGGCGGCCGCCAGGTCGCTTTCCGCCCGATCCAGGGCGCGGCGGCGCTCGGCCACGTTTTCCGCTGCGGTCTCGCGGGCGTCGCGGGCCTCGGTCAGGGCGTCGGTGGCCCGCTGGTAGCGCTGCTGCGGCGTCTCGCTGCAACCGTTGAGAAAGATCAGAACGGCGGCGGCGAGGGCGATCGCGGGCAGACGGCGGTAGCGGAGTGCGTGATTCTTTTTCATGCGGCGAAAGCTTACACGATGCCGCCGGCCTGCCGGGGGCAGTAGAATCCCGCCATGCAGATCGGTCCCTATGCCATTGCCAATCGTCTGGCAGCCGCCCCGATGGCGGGCGTCACCGACCGTCCATTCCGCCAGTTGTGCCGCAGCCTGGGCGCGGGCATGACCGTGTCCGAGATGGTGGCGGCCAATCCGCGCACCCGTGATACCGCGAAATCCCGGCAGCGGCGGGACCATGCCGGCGAACCCTCGCCGCGCATCGTGCAGATTGCCGGCAGCGACCCGGGTCAGATGGCCGATGCCGCCCGCTACAACGTGGACCTGGGCGCCGACGTCATCGACATCAACATGGGATGCCCGGCCAAGAAGGTCTGCCGCCGGGCCGCCGGGTCGGCGCTGCTGGCCGACGAGTCGCTGGTGGGCCGGATTCTGGCGGCTACGGTCGGCGCCGTGTCGGTACCCGTCACCCTGAAGATTCGCACCGGCGTGACGGCCCGGGCGCGCAATGGCGTGCAGATCGCCCGGATTGCCGAGGACAGCGGTATCGCCGCGCTGGCGGTACACGGCCGCACCCGGGACCAGTTCTACAACGGACGGGCCGAGTACGAAACAATCCGCGCGATCAAGGCGGCGGTGAGTCTGCCGGTGTGGGCCAACGGCGACGTCGATTCGCCGGAAGCTGCCGCCCGGGTGCTGCACCTGACCGGGGCGGACGGAGTGATGGTCGGCCGCGCGGCCTGTCGCCAGCCCTGGCTGTTCGGCGACATTGCTTACTTCCTGGCGACCGGCCGGCATCGCCCCGCCCCGAGCCCGGCAGAACGCCAGGCCTGGCTGGAATGGCTGGTCGAGCAGCTGCATGACTTCTATGGCGAATACCGCGGTCTGCGTATCGCCCGCAAGCACATTGCCTGGCACTGGGAGGATTGTCTGCCGCCGGGGCCGCTGTACCGCGACCTGATGCAGGCCGAGTCGGCGGCGCGGCAGTTGCGGCTGCTGAGGGTATGCGGCGCGTTGCGGGTCGAGTCTGCCGCCTAGTTGTCCTCCTCTGCCGAATGCAGTCCGAATAACTCGGCGATACGGGTCTCGACATTGTCGACATCGGCAATGGCGCGTACGCGCCCGGCCCTGAGACCGGCGACCAGATCGGCTAGCGGAACGGCCTGAACGAGCTCGCCGCGCCGGTTGGTGAAGCGGGCGAGTTGCTGTTCGCGGTCCAGCGCGGCGAACTTCATCCAGCGTCCGGCACCGACGGGATCGGTTTCGAAGCGGAACCAGGTGCCGTGTCGGCATAACCGTTCCACGGCGTCGAAAAGGGCCCCGGGCGCCGGTTCGGCGGCAGCCCGCGCGGTGCCGGGGGCGGCCATTGCGGTTGTCACCACCCGCTCGAAGTGCTCATCCGCCCCCGCGTGGGCGCCGCTGTCATCGAAGACCGTGTCATCCGGCTGCCAGATGGACAGCGGTCGCCCGGCCGGCGCCGGCGGCGCCTGATTGGCCTGCTCGAATGCCTCTACCAGTCGGTCCAGCGCGTCGGTGAGTCGGGCGGGGCTGTACCGGATGCGCCGCAGGGCGCTGCGCAGGTCGGACAGAAGCCTTTGCTGGTCCGGCCGCCTATGGTCGGCCTGGTCGGTCGAGTCCGGCGGCTGCAGCAGATCCAGCAGCTGATCCAGCTGGTTCGAGGCCAGACGCCAGGCGGGGCCGCCGAGCCCCTCCTGTAGCAACGCCACCGCCATGCGGGGTGCCCAGGCGCCGAGCAGGAAGCGCTGGGCCGGCACCGGGGGCACCCGATCAAGGGTCAGTTGCCGGAATTCCAGCCGGATCACCTGGTGAACCCGGGGCAGGCGCTCGCGCCAGTCGGCCGGCTGATGCGCGGTCGCGGCCGCCACCAGCTCGTCGACCCGCGGTTCCAGTTGATCGGGATCGTCCGCGACACAGCCGATCAGATGTTCGATTGCCTCTGGCCAGTCGTTGCGGCTGGCGGTCCCATCCGGGACGGTCTGTAGCAGCCGGCGCGCCGCGTGGTCGCCCACGCGAATCCCGCCCGGGTCGAGCAGGGCCGTCTGCAGCAGCAGCGGCCGCAGGCGGACAACCGATGGGCGGATTGCGGCGTCGGCGACGCCGTCCTCGAGCGCGTCCCGCCAGATCGTATCGGCCAGGCGCAGGCGTTCCCGCAGGTCCGGCTGCAGTCCGCGGGGCGCGGCGTCGGTCTGATCCCGGCGCAGTTGCGCCAGCAGGTGGTCGAGGATGGGCGTGTCCGCGTCGAAGGTTGCCCCGGCCATGCTTTCCAGCATGGCCAGAACCTCGCCGGCACCGAAATGCTGTTCCGGCGACACGGCATTGCGCATCTGGTCCCGCCGGGCGCGTCGGCCGGTGGCGGCCGCGGTCAACGGGGATCTGCGCTCATCCTGCAGCACCCGGCGCGGCGCAGCCGGCACCTGGTGGCGTTCGAGAACGGCGAGCAGATTTTCGTAGCAAACCCCCAGTCCGGTATGCAGCGTGTGTTCGAACACGTCGTCGAGCAGGGCCCGCGCGGGGTCGTCGAGCCCGGCCGTGTCCACGGCCTGAGCAAACGCCTGACAGAGTGCCAGGGGACTGGCTCCGCGCTCGGCCACCTCGGTCTGCCGAGCGGCCAGCCAGGCCAGGCGGAGTTCCAGCGCCAGGACGGCATCGCGATGGGCGGCTTCCGCCCGGGTGGCCATGCCCGACGCGTTGATCAGAGACTCGAACGCCGGCGCGGCCGGCAGATCCGGCATATCCGGTGGCGGTCCGTATCGCAGCCGGTCCGTGATTTCGTCGATAAAGGCCCGGGTCACCGCGGTCTGTGCCCGTCGCAGGGCCCGCAATCGGGCGGCAGGTGGTGCCGGCGTGCCGCGCGCGTCGACGAGATCGAAGACGGTTTCCTCGGCATGGACGAACAGGTTGTCGACCAGCCCGGCGAATGCCGCCAGCGCGGCGTCGTTAAAGGCGGCGGCCGCGGCGCGGCCGGTGGTGCCGTGGCCGGCGTCGGTGGCTGGGTCGCGTGCCATGACAGGCGGCGTCAGGCGCTGCAACGGCCGCGGCGGCCGGCTCGGGGTCGGCGGCTCATCGGCCCAGGCGGCGACCGCCGTCCACCGGCAGGATCGCGCCGGTGATGTAGTCGTTGTCCATCAGCCCGCGCACCGCCCGGTAGATCGCTTCCGGATTGCCGGCCCGGCCCAGCAGCGTGTCGGCCAGAATGCGCTGTCGGGCCTCGGGCTGGTGCCAGTCGGTGAAGCTGATCGGTCCCGGCTGGATAGCGTTGACCTTGATGCCGGGGCCTAGGCGTTTGGCGAACGACAGCGCCAGGTTCTGCAGGCCCGCCTTGGTGGCGCAGTAGATGTCGTGTTTCGGTGTCGGGTCGTCGGCATAGATGTCGGTGATCATCACCACGTCCGACGCCCGATCGCCGACGGGTTCCAGTGCCGGGGTCAGCAGGGTGGTCAGCAGATAGGGGGCGAGCATGTGCACTGCCCAGTAGTCGGCGAAGGCGGCGGCCGCCGTGCCGGGATCATCCGGCGTGGGTTCGAAGCGCGAGGCGTTATGGATCAGGCCGGACAGGCGCGGGGTGTGCCCGTTGACCGCGTCCGTCACCGCACGGATGCCGGCTTCGTCATCAAGCGAACCCCGGACCAGCATGGCCCCGGCGGCCGCCAGCGCATCGACCTCGTCGGTGGCCGTCCGGTAGTGCGCGATCACCGGCAGTCCATCGGCGAGCAGACGCCGGGCGATATGGGCTCCGACGTTGCGGCCCGCACCGGTAATGAACAGGGGCGCTCGATCGCTTGACACGGACATGACTCACTTGGCTGGGTATGATGCGGGCCACGGCCCGTTGCGACGGGACCCAGTGTAGCGAAACAAGCCGCCGCTGCCGCCGCTCGGCGCGGTCGATGCCCCAAGGGACGCAATGGATCTGCTGCAGCTTCTGGTACTGGCCCTGATTCAGGGCGTGACCGAGTTCCTGCCGATCTCCTCCTCGGCCCACCTGATTCTGGTGCCGGTGGTCACCGGCTGGCCGGACCAGGGCCTGGCCTTCGATCTGGCAGTGCATCTGGGCACGCTGGTTGCCGTGCTGGGTTATTTCCGTCACGACGTGGCGCGAATGCTGCGCGCCTGGGCGGCGAGCCTCGCCGGTCGCGGATTCGATGCCGATGCCCGTCTGGCCTGGGGCGTCATCCTCGCCACGGTGCCGGCGGTTGTGGTGGGCACCCTGCTGGGCCTGACCGGCGAATCGGTGATGCGTCAACCCTGGGTCGTGGCCCTGGCCAGTATCGTGTTCGGCGTTCTTCTGGGCTGGGTGGACTGGCGCGCGCGCACGGATCGCGTGGCTGGCGATCTGGGCCTGCGGGGGTTTCTGGGCATTGGCGTGGCGCAGGCCCTGGCACTGATTCCGGGCGCGTCGCGTTCCGGGATGACCATCATGGCCGGCCGTGCCCTGGGGCTGTCGCGCCAGGATGCAGCGCGGGTGTCGTTCTTTCTGGCCATGCCGATCACCGCGGCGGCGATTGCCTACGAAGCCGTGCAACTGATCGCGGACCCGGTGGTCGCCCCCTGGGGCATGCTGAGTCTGGCCGCGCTTCTGGCGGCTGTCGCCGCCTGGATCACCATTCATCTATTCCTGGCGCTGCTCCAGCGGATGGGGATGATGCCGTTCGTGATCTATCGCATCGTGCTCGGCATGGTGTTGCTGGCGGTATTCGGATTCGAGCCATGAGGAAGGCTCGGTCGGTCGCGGGCTACGCTGCGGCAATGGCCTTGATGCGGGCCTGGCGCAGTGCATCGCCGATGGCCGGCCCCTTGAGCCCCTCGGCTGCGAACCGTCCGGCGTCCACCGCCGCCGCCGCGGTCAGTGCCTGCCGGATGCGTGCCGGCGACTCGTAGGTCCGGTCCTCGAGCCCGGTACGCCCGCGGGCATCGGCCTCGCAGGCCAGCAGGAGATCGTCCAGCCGTTCGGGGCGGCGAAAGGCATCGGCCGCCTGCAGTAGATCCAGCAGTTTGGCCGGGCGCAGCTGGTCGGCGCGGTGGATGTGAAGATGCCAGCGGGTGACCAGCAAGGCCAGCTCCCGCCAGGCCCGCGGTACACCGAGCCGTTCGCAGGCGGCGCGAACGGGCTCGATGCCCGCCGCCTCGTGACCGGGGTGCGAGGGGAGTTTGTCCGCCGGCGTCAGGGCCTTGCCGAAATCGTGGCAGAGTACGGCGAAGCGAACCGCCGGTGATGCTTGCAACCGCACCGTCTGGGCCAGCGCCATCAGGGTGTGCTCGCCGGTGTCGATCTCGGGATGGTGACGGGGCGGCTGGGGGACGCCGAACAGGGCGTCGAGCTCCGGCAGCAAGCGCGCCAGCGCCCCCGTTTCACGCAGCAGGCGGAAGAACTGCTGCGGCTCGTCCAGGGCCAGGCTGCGCTGCATTTCCGCCCAGACACGTTCCGGCACCAGATGATCGACCTCGCCATTGGCCACCATCCGGCGCAGCAGTGCCATGGTTGCCGGGGCCACGGTAAAGCCCAGCGGCCGGAAGCGGGCGTGGAAACGGGCCAGTCGCAGCAGGCGGACGGGGTCCTCCACGAACGCCGGCGACACGTGGCGCAGGACCCGATTTTCCAGATCGGTACGGCCGTCATGCGGATCGATCAGCCGGCCCTGGTCATCCTCGGCCATAGCATTGACGGTGAGATCCCGGCGTTGCAGGTCCTCGGAAAGGGTCACCTCGGGACCGGCGTGAAACTCGAACCCGTGATAGCCCCGGCCGGCCTTGCGCTCGGTACGCGCCAGCGCGTATTCCTCGCCGGTATCCGGATGCAGGAACACCGGAAAATCCCGACCGACCGGACGGAAGCCGGCGGCGGTCATGGTCTCCGGCGTGGCGCCAACCACGACCCAGTCCCGTTCGGTGACGTCGAGCCCCAGAAGACGGTCGCGCACCGCCCCGCCCACCAGGTAGGTCTGCATCAGCCCCGGTCCCGGTGGCCCAGATAACCCCGCACCAGACCGGGCATGGCCTGCGGCCGGATGCCGAGTTCGGCAAACCCCTCGCGATCGCCGCTGCCCGATTCGCAAACACTGTCGATCTGCAGCGACAGGTAATTGTCGCGGGAGAAGGGCTTGCCCGGTAAGCGTTCCATGACGGTGGCCTGGAATCGGGCCATGCGGTCGGACAACGGCAGGATGCGGCGCGGATGGCCGGTGATCTCGCCCAGTAGCGCGACGATCTCGCGCAGGGTGTATTCCTCCGGCCCGCACAGCGCCAGGCGCTGGCGGTTGACCTGCTCGCTGTCCAGACTGCGGGCGAAGGCCTCCGCCACATCCTCCACGTACACCGGCGCGAAGCGGGCATCGGGGCAGGCCAGCGGAAACACGCCCGGGGCCAGCCGCAACAGGCGGGCGAAGCGGCGGGTGAAGTCATCGCCCGGGCCGAATATCACCGAGGGTCGGAAGATGGTCCATTCGACCGCGCCGCCCAGCTCCACCTGCAGCGCGTTGCCGCCTTCCCCCTTGGAGCGCAGATAGCGGCTGGGCGCCCCGCCGGCCCGGGCGCCCAGCGCACTCATGTGCAGCACCCGCCGTATGCTCAGGCCCTTGGCCACGCGGCCCAGCACTCGTGGCAGGTCCACGTGCACGGCGCGGAACTCGCGCCCGCTGTTACCCCGTTCGTTGAGAATGCCCGCCAGGTTGATCGCGGTATCGCAGCCGGTAAAAGCGTGCTCCAGGAAATGCGCGTCGGACGCGTTGCCTTCCAGCAGCCGCAGGCCGTCGCCGTCGTCCAGATCGGCGTGGCGGCGAGCATTGCGCGAGATCACTACCAGCCGGTGGCCGTCGGCCCGCAGCCGCCGGCACAGTACCCGGCCGACGAAGCCGGTGCCGCCAATCACGCCGATGCGTCGGGGGACGTCGGGGGTCATGACTCCCGTTCGTCGGCCGCCTCGCGTGCGGCCTCCAGTTGCCTGGCTGCCGGTACCGGTGGCATGCGGTCCGACAGTCGGCCGACCGGTTGATCCAGCCGCATGCGGAAGACGATCAGGTGGGAAAAGGCGCGTTTCACGTATTCGCGGGTCTCGGTATAGGCGATGGTCTCCACCCAGATATCGGCCGGCATCGCGGCCTCCGGCAGCCAGCGATCCACTCGGTGCGGACCGGCGTTGTAGGCCGCCATGGCCAGTGCCGGCTGGCGGTCGAACCGTTCCAGCATCTGATCCAGGTAGCGGGTACCCAACCGGAGGTTGGTGGCCGGGGTTTCCAGATCGGCGATGCCCGGGCGGGCCTCGCCCATATCCTGTGCTACCCGCCGGGCGGTGGCCGGCATCAGCTGCATCAGCCCGATGGCACCGGCCGGGGAGTGGGCGTTGGCCATGAACAGGCTTTCGGTGCGCATGATCGTGAGAATCAGCGCCGGATCCAGGCCGCTGGTCGTTGCGGCATCGCTGACCGCATCGCGTAAATGCAGCGGATAGCGGATGTCCAGGTCGTCCCAGTAGTCACTGTCCGCCAGGGTGATGATGGCCAGCGGGTGCCAGTTCCAGTCATGGGCCAGCAGGGCGGCCTGCTCGAGCATGGCTGGCGACAGGTCGCGCGTGCCCAGCCGCCACTCGGCGCGGGCCGGATACTCGCGTTCCAGGGCCCGCAGTTCGCGCGCCCGTTGCAACGCGGGAATCGCCTGCAGCCGGCGCTGGCTGTCGGCATCCCGACTCAGGGGATTGCGATTGAAATCATAGGGCAGATCCAGCCGGTCGGCGGCCAGATAGCCGTGATAGGAGCGCTCGCCCGCCAGCGCCGCGTAGACCTGTTCCGCAGCTTCGCGGCGGCCGGTCGCGGCCAGGCTGCGGCCCCGCCAGTAACGCCACTCCTCTTCCTCCTGCTGGGCCGCCGGCATGGCATCGATCACCCGCAGAGCGGTGTCCCAGGCCTGCTGGCGGATGGCGCTGCGCACGTGCCAGCCGCGGGCGAAGTCGTCCGTGCGGGCCGGATCGAGCTTCGCGAACCAGGTTAGTGCCTCGTCGTTGTGACCCTGGCCGTGCAGGAGCGCGGTCCAGCGCTGCATCTCGTGGCGTTGTCCGGCGTCGAGATCCAGGCGTTGCACCAGGCTCGGGAGGATGTCCCCGGCGCCATCGAGGTCCCGCAGTGCCAGTTTCTTGTAGGCGTGGACGGCAATATCACCATCCAGGGCGGCGATCTGGCGCAGCTCGCCGGGATTGGCGACGGCGTCGATCCAGCGCGGGATCGGGCCCTGCCGGTCTTCGGGCAGCTGCCGGGCCAGGTAGCGGGCGAGGCCGGTCTGATCGGCCAGCACCGCCAGCCGGGCCCGCTCGATGATCCGATCGCGGGTGAGCTCGCCGCGCTGTTCCAGCCAGGCGAAGACGGGGTCGCAGGCTTCCGGCTGGCTGCGCCCGACCTGCCAGTGCGTCAGGCCCTGGGCGGTGAGTTCGGCCGCGCTCGCCTGGTCCAGCCGGATGCGGGCGAGGGTGGCGTGGCATTGCACCGCGGTGCCGTCATCGTCGCGGACCTGCTCGAGCAGCCGGGGCCAGTGTCCGCGCTCCGCCAGGCTGTCGAGCCAGGCTCGGCGCAGACTCTCAACCGGTGGCATCGGTTCGTGCTCGGCCAGAAACGCATCGATCTGATCGTCCAGCACCGGGTCGGGAGAACGCCGCAGCCGCCGGCGCAGGTCGTCGGCCAGCAGGTAGGGGGTGAGCGGGTAGTCGGCCAGCTTGACCAGCGCGTCCTGCTGCTGGGCCAGCTCGCCCTGGGCCACGGCGGCTTCCAGGTCGCGGAAAAGCTCGCGCGCGGCCTCGGGTGTCAGAGCCTGGGCGCCGGTTGTCAGCAGCAGCGCGCAGAGAGTTGTGAACAGGCGCATGGGCTTGGCGACTCACCACCGGATGGGGCTGCCGAGTGTAACCGATGGCGTAAACTGCGGGCATGCTCCTGTCGTTAGCGATTTTCGCCCTGCTGGGCATGGTTGCTGGCCTGCTGGCCGGCCTGTTCGGCATCGGCGGCGGCCTGGTGATGGTGCCCGCGCTGATCTACCTGTTGCCGCCGCTGGGGGTGAATGGCAACGCCCTGGCCCATATGGCGGTGGGCACGTCGCTGGCCTGCGTGAGCCTGATCGCGATCAATTCCGCCCGTTCCCATCATCACCGCGACGGGGTGGACTGGCGGGTGTTCCGCTGGCTGGCGCCCGGGATGGTCGTCGGGGCCCTGGCGGGCGCGGCGGTGGCGGATAGCATCTCCAGCCTGTTTCTGCAGCGGCTGATCGGGATGGCGGCCGTGCTCATGGCGGTGCGCATGTTCATCGAGATGAAGCCCTCGCCGTCGCGTGAGCTGCCCGGAAAGGCCGGGTTGATCGGCGTGGGCGGGGGCATTGGCGGGCTGTCGGCCCTGCTCGGCATCGGCGGCGGGTCGTTGACCGTGCCGTTCCTGTCGTGGTGCCGGTTGCCGATGGCCCGGGCGGTGGGCACCTCCGCGGCCTGCGGCATGCCCATCGCCTGGGCGGGGACGGTCGGCATGGTCTGGGTTGGCCTGGACGAGCCGGGCCGCGGCGCCTGGAGCATCGGCTTCGTGCAGCCGCTAGCGGTGGCCGGCATCGTGCTCGGCAGTCTCGTGTTCACGCCGCTGGGTGTGCGGCTGGCGCACCACTTGCCGGGTAGCTGGCTACGCCGGGCCTTCGCCGTGCTGTTGATGATCGTCGGGCTGGATATGCTGCTGACGGCGTGACCGCGGCCGGCGGATCGTCACAGGGTGATGCTGTCGATGTCGACCGCGGCGTCGTTGGCGTCCACCGGCGGGGCTGACCGGAGCAGCGTGACCCCGCCCAGCTCGCAGTCCACGATCGCCTGACGCAGGGCGGCGATGGCCCGCGGCCGGGGGAAACTGCGCCGCCAGACCAGCGCCACCCGGCGGGTGGGTCCGTTGCCGGCGAACGGCCGGGTGGTGAGCAGCGGCTGCTCGTCGCGGTTGCGGTCATCGATGGAGGACTGCGGCAGCACCGTGATGCCCAGGCCGCTGGCCACCATGTGCCGGATAGTCTCCAGGCTGGAGCCGGCGCGCGGCTGCTGGTCGGGGTCGGTTTCGTTGCAGTCGGGACAGGCCGCCAGCACCTGGTCGCGGAAGCAATGCCCGGGGCCGAGCAGCAGCAGTTCCTCGCTGGACAGGTCGTTAGCCTCGATGGCTGTCTGTTTTTCCCAGGGGTGGCCCTGCGGCAGCACCACGACGAACGGCTCGTCGTAGAGCGGCCAGCCGAGCAGGCCGGGCTGGCTGAAAGGCAGCGCCACGATAATGGCATCGAGTTCGTTGGCCCGCAGCTGCTGCGACAGGTTGCGGGTGAAATTCTCCTCGATCACCAGCGGCATGTTGGGCACCTGGGTGCGCAGGGTGGGGATGAGATGCGGCAGAAGATAGGGGCCGACGGTGTAGATCACCCCCAGCCGCAGCGGGCCCTGCAGCTCATCCTTGCCGCTGGCCGCGATCGCGCTGAGCGTGTCCACTTCCGACAGCACGCGATAGGCCTGGTCTATCAGGCGCCGGCCGACCGGGGTGACAGCGGCCTCCCCGCGGTTGCGCTCGAAGATGGCGATGCCGAGTTCGGCTTCAAGCTTCCTGACCGCTACCGACAGGGTCGGCTGGCTGACGAATGCCCGTTCCGCGGCTCGGCCGAAATGGCGTTCCTTGTCCAGCGCGACCAGATAGCGCAGTTCGGTGAGGGTCATGGCGGGCTCCGGTCGTAGTGTCAGACCCAGTCGCGAGGTTGCAGGAAGTGCTCGTAGAGGCGGGCTTCCTCGCTGCCGGGTGACGGCTGCCAATCATAGCGCCACCCGGCCAGCGGCGGCATCGACATCAGGATCGACTCGGTGCGCCCCTTCGACTGCAGCCCGAACAGCGTGCCCCGGTCGTAGACCAGGTTGAACTCCACATAGCGGCCGCGGCGGTAGAGCTGGAAATCCCGTTCGCGTTCGCCCCAGGGCTGGTGCCGACGACGCTCGAGGATGGGGGCGTAGGCGTCGAGAAAGCCGTGGCCCACGGCCTGCAGGAAGTCGAAGCAGCGGGCAAAGCCCCAGTCGTCCAGGTCATCGAAGAACAGGCCGCCGATGCCGCGGGGCTCGTCGCGATGGGGCAGGTAGAAGTATTCGTCGCACCACTGCTTGAAACGGGGATAGACATCGTCGCCGAATGGCGCGCACAGGTCGCGAGCGGTTGCGTGCCAGTGGCGCGCGTCTTCGGTGAAACCGTAATAGGGCGTCAGATCGAAGCCGCCACCGAACCACCAGACGGGCGGCGCGTCATCGTGTTCGGCGATGAAAAAGCGTATGTTGGCATGAGCGGTGGGGGCGTAGGGATTGCGCGGATGTGCCACCACCGACACGCCAGTGGCCAGGAAGCGCCGGCCGGCCAGTTCCGGCCGGCGGGCCGACGCGGCCGCCGGCAGCGAATCGCCGGTGATACGGGAAAAGCCCACGCCGGCGCGTTCCAGTACCTCGCCGTCGGCCAGGATGCGGGTGTCGCCCCCGCCGCCGGCCTCGCGCGTCCACACGTCGCGATGGAATGTCGCCTCGGTCTCGAACCTGCCCAGGGTCTGGCAGATGTCGTCCTGCAGGCCCTGGAGATAAGCCACCACGGCGTCGGCATCGACGGCGGCCGTCATGCGTTACCGGACCCGCGGATGGTGTGGCCGGCGCCGTCGCGGATGCGGCTGGGCCGTCCCGGCTGCTGCAGGTCGCCGGCCAGAAAAAGGTCCACGTAATCGCGGAGGGCGGCCCGTACCTGCCAGCCGTGCAGCGCGGCCGGGTGACCGGCACGGTTGGCGCTGGTGGACACCAGCGGGCCGCCCCAGGCACGGCACAGGGCGGCCGCCAGCGGGTGGTCGGTGACGCGTACCGCCAGGGTGGTTCGACCGCCGGTGAGCCAGTCGGGCACGCTGGGGGACGCGGGCAGCAGCCAGGTAACCGGGCCGGGCCAGCTTTCCCGGGCCATCGCGGGCGGCTCGCCGTCTAGGAACGGGGTCAGGGCGTCGGCGGTGTGCGCGATCAGGATCAGTCCCTTGTCGGGTGCCCGCCGCTTGGCAGCCAGAAGATGCAGAACCGCCGCCGGATCCAGCGGATCGCAGGCCAGCCCCCAGACGCCTTCGGTGGGGTGGCTCACCAGCCCGCCCGCGGCCAGTATCCGGACCGCGTGGCCCAGCCGCCAGGGTGACCCGGCGTAATCATCAGCCGCGGCGTTGTCGGGCATCCTCATTCCCGGCCGGCCTGAGCGACACCGGGACCCGGCGCAATCCTGATATCGGTGACGGGCGGGTTCACGGTGGTTGCGGCCCCGGGGCTACTTGCGGGCAGCCGCCTTGCGCCGGCCGCCGCGCTTGCGGGCCTTGCGTTCGGGCGCCGCGGCGAGGAGTGCTTCGCACTCGTCGAGGGTCAGCTTGGCCGGGTCCTCGGTTTCCTTGGGCACGCGGGCGTTCTTCTTGCCGTTGGTGATGTACGGCCCGTACGGCCCGTGCAGGATGCGCGTCTTGCTGCCGTCGAACTCGCGGATCAGCTTCTTGGCGTCGGCTTCCTTCTTTTCGGCCACCACTTCCAGCGCGCGGTCGCGGCCGATGGTGTAGGGGTCGTCCTCCTTGAGCGAGGCGAACTTGCTGCCGTAGCGCACGTAGGGGCCGAACCGGCCGACATTGACCTGCATCTCCTCGCCTTCCGGGGTTTCGCCCAGATCGCGCGGCAGGGTGAACAGCACCATGGCTTCGTCGAGGGTGATCTTGTCCATGTCCTGGCCGGGGCGCAGGCCGGCGAACTTCGGCTTTTCCTCGTCGTCCTTGCTGCCGATCTGCACGAACGGTCCGTACTTGCCCAGCCGCACGATCACCGGCTTGCCGGATTCCGGGTCGGTGCCCAGCTCGCGGGCCTGGGCGACCTCCTCGCGGGACAGGTCCTGCTTGGACTCGATCTGCTCGGAAAAGCGTTTCCAGAAATCCGCCAGCAGCGGTTTCCATTCCCGCTCGCCGCGGGAGATGGCGTCGAGATCGTCCTCCAGCGCCGCGGTGAAGTCGTAGTCCACGTAGCGGGTGAAGTGATCGGTCAGGAACTTGTTGACGATCTTGCCCAGCGAGGTGGGCAGGAAGGCCTTGCCGTCCATTTCCACGTACTCGCGATCGAGCAGGGTGGAAATGATCGAGGCATAGGTCGACGGCCGCCCGATGTCGTATTCCTCCAGCGTCTTCACCAGCGAGGCCTCGGTGTAGCGCGGCGGTGGCTCCGTGAAATGCTGGCTGGTGAGGATATCGGCCAGGGCCAGGGTTTCGCCTTCGGTGAGGGCCGGCAGCCGCTTGTCGTCGTCGCTGTCGTCGACCTCGTCCTTGCCTTCCTGGTAGACGGCGAGAAACCCGGGATCGCGCAGCGTCTGACCGGTGGCCCGGAACAGATGCTGCCCGGCGGCCAGATCGGCCGCCACGGTGTCGAACAGCGCGTGCTGCATCTGGCTGGCCACCGCCCGCTGCCAGATCAGCTCGTAGAGTCGGGCCTGGTCGGTGGTCAGGTGGGCCTTCATCGCGTCCGGCGTGCGGGCGCTGGCGGTGGGACGGATCGCCTCGTGGGCTTCCTGCGCGTTCTTGGACTTGGTCTTGAACGTTCGCGGCGCGTCCGGCAGCGCCTTGTCGCCATAGCGCTTGGCGATGGTCTCGCGCATCTCGCTGACCGCGTCATTGGCGAGGCTGACCGAGTCGGTACGCATATAGGTAATCAGGCCGATGGCCTCGCCGTCGAGGTCGATGCCCTCGTAGAGCTGCTGGGCGGTGCGCATGGTGCGTACGGCGGTGAAGCCGAGCTTGCGCGACGCATCCTGCTGCAGGGTCGAGGTGGTGAACGGCGGCGCCGGGTTGCGCTTGCGCTGCTTCTTGTCGACCTTGCTGACTGCAAGTTCGCCGTTGGCGGCATCCCGCAGCGCCTTTTCCACGCGCTCGGCCTGGTCGGCGGAGGTGACGGTGAACTGCTCGACCTTGTCACCGTCGTATTCGTACAGGCGGGCCCCGAAGGCCTGGCCGTCCTTGTCGGCGCGGGCCTCGATCTTCCAGTACTCGCGGGGCTCGAAGGCCTCGATGGCGGCTTCGCGCTCGCAGATCAGCCGTAGCGAGGGGCTTTGCACGCGGCCGGCGGACAGGCCGCGTTGCACCTTGCGCCACAGCAGCGGCGACAGGTTGAAACCCACCAGGTAGTCCAGCGCCCGTCGCGCCTGCTGGGCGTTGACCAGATCGGCGGAAATCTCCCGCGGATTGGCCACTGCCTCCTTGACCGCCCGGGAGGTGATTTCGTGAAACACCACCCGCTTGACCGGCTTGTCCTTGATCTTGTCGCGCTCGCGCAGCAGCTCGAGCAGATGCCAGGCAATGGCCTCGCCTTCGCGGTCGGGGTCCGTGGCCAGGTAGAGGGCGTCGGCCTTGGCCAGCGACTTGGCGATCTTGTCCACGTGCTTGGCGTTGCGATCGATGACGTCGTAACGCATGGCGAAGTCGTGTTCGGTATCGACCGCCCCTTCCTTGGGCACCAGATCGCGCACGTGGCCGTACGAGGCCAGGACCTCGAAGTCCTTGCCCAGGTATTTCTCGATCGTCCGGGCCTTGGCCGGCGATTCGACGATGACGAGATTACGGCCCATCAATGTCCATGAGTGTGGAAATGGCGATCAGCGGTCGAAGCGCGCGAACACTAGCACAGGCGTTTGCGGCGACGCGAGACAAACCGGGCGCCCGCCGGCGCGGGCGGCTAGTGGGCCGGAACCGCGTCCTCGGCGTGCAGCATGGCTTCCATGCGGGCATAGGCGGCGTCGTCGGCCTGGCTGGACAGCACCATCATCACCACCCACTTGAGCTGTTCCAGTTCGATCACCCCGTTGTCGGGGCCATCCTCGTCGGCCAGCGCCATGAGGCGGTCGATTACCACTTCGCGGATGGCGCCGGAGAGAATGCCGTGGTGCTGGAGCCGCAGCAGATAGCCCTGGCAATCGGCGCTCAGGCGTTCCAGTTCGATATCGGCATACAGCCGGATGGCGTGGTCGCCCGGGACGCCCAGCAGGTGTTGACGACCGGCATCCGTACCGCGCAGCCACGCGAAGGCGTCGTCCACTTCCTCGGGCAGGAAACCGGCTTCGTCGAGATCGTCACGGAGGGCAATGTCGTCCTGCAGTTCGTTGTTCGGGTAGTTCTCGAACAGGTAGAGCAGGACGTCGAGGATGTTTTCGTTCATGCGCCTAGGCTATCGCCCTCGTGACTTATTCGGGCTGATCGAATCGGAAGGATTCGCGCGTTCGGGTGAATGCGCCGCCGGGAGCGGTCGCGACCAAGCCTTGCAGCTCCATGATGAGCAGCATGGAGGATACGGCCTCGGGGGTCAACGCGGTGCGGGCCACCAGTTCATCGACGCGGGCCGGGCCATCCCCCATGGCGTCCAGCAGGTGTTTCTGGTCCGGATCGGCCGGGGTGGCGGTCGCGGTTTCGGGTGTCGGCCGGTCGCCGACGGGGGCATCGGCCGGCAGGCGGTGGCCGATCTCGGCCAGGATGTCGCCGGCCGATTCCACCAGGGTGGCGCCGTCCCGGATCAGCTGGTGGCAGCCCCGCGCCAGCGGATTGTGGATCGACCCGGGAATGGCGAATACCTCACGGCCGGATTCCGATGCCAGCCGGGCGGTAATGAGCGAACCGCTGGCGCGGGCGGCCTCCACCACCAGGGTCCCGAGGGTCAGGCCGGCAATCAGGCGGTTGCGACGGGGAAAATGGCCGGGGCGGGCTTCGGTGCCCAGGTGAAATTCGGATAGCAGCAGGCCCTGGCTGCCGATCTGCCGCGCCAGATCCCGGTTGCGGGCCGGGTAGACGCGGTCCAGCCCGGTGCCGCATACCGCGATGGTCATGCCCTGCGCGGCGAGGGCGCCCTGGTGGGCGGCGGTGTCGATACCGCTGGCCAGGCCGCTGATGATCGACAGCCCGCCAGCCGCCAGTTCCCGGGCAAAGCCGGTGGCGTTCTCCCGGCCGCCCGGCGTGGGATTGCGGCTACCCACGATGGCCAGGCCCGGTACCGCGAGCAGGTCGGTATCGCCGATGGCGAACAGCCAGGGCGGGGAATCGTCGATATCCGCCAGGCTCGGCGGGTAGCGGGTGTCTTGCCAGTGGATGAAGTGGCGGTCGTCGTTGGCGTCGAGCCAGGCCCGGTCCTCGGCCAGGGCCTTTTCGTCCGGCCGGGCCAGCCAGTCACAGCCCGCTGCGCTGAGGCCGGCATCCCGCCAGACAGTCCGGGAGGCTGACAGCACGGCGCCGGGGTCGCCACCGTGTTCGGTGAGCAGGCGTTGGGCCACCCGCGGGCCCAGACCGGGGCAGCGGGCGAGTGTGAGCCAGTCGGAAAGCGCCGCCGCCCGAGTCACGAATCCGAGGGATTGCGCACGCTGTCGCGCACGTGCACGGCGCGGGTGGCCCGCATGATCAGCGCGAACGACAGCTCCTGCTCGACATCGAACACCATCAGCGTGCCGGCCTTGAGGTCGGGCAGCGTCAGCCGCTCGCCGGTGAGCGGATCGCGTGTCTGCCGCCCGGTCTGCAGGATGTCGAGCACGTGGCCGCGTTCGATGCCGTCCACTTCGCCGCGGTTGAGCACCACGATCTGGTACTGGCCGATCTCGGACACCCCGTCGAATACCGCAACCAGGCGACCATCCACTTCGTGCTCGGGTGCCCGGGGGTAGAAGTCCGATGCCAGCAGTTTTTCGTCGGTCAGCGGTAGCAGCCGGTCGCCGACCAGTGATTCGCGGTAGCTGCGCCGCAGCTCGCCGGTGGACACGTCGGCGAAGGCGCTCATGGTGACGCGGCCCACCGGAATCGCCTCGTAGCCCATCAGGTCACCGTTGTCCGGGTCGATGTAGCGCTGACCCGGCCGGACCAGGGCGTAGTCATCCCCGTCTGCGGCCTCGGCCCTGCGAACGTACAGCTCGTCGCCGGTGCCGCCGATCAGATGTTCGTCCAGGAAATGAATGACGTAGGGGGCCTCGTCCAGCTCCTCTTCCGTGACCAGTTGCGGACCATTGAGGAATTGCCGGATGGCGTCCAGCGGAATGGTGGGGATGGCGGCATCGATGGGCTGTTCGCGTATCTCCGGGGACAGGCGCTCGCCGGTTCGCGGTTCCGCGCGCCGCAGTTGCGGGCGACCGTCCACCCACACCAGTTCCAGAATGTCGCCGGGATAGATCAGGTGCGGATTGGCAATGTCCGGATTGGCGTACCAGAGTTCCGGCCAGTACCAGGGATCGGCAAGGAAATAGTCGGCGATGTCCCAGAGCGTGTCCCCGCGCTTGACCACGTAGCGCAGCGGCTCGTTCTCGTCGACCTCGGCGGACAGGCGCGGCGCCGGGCGCGGATCGCGGGCCCGGGCGTCCGGTGGCTGCTTGTCGGGCAGCGGCCGGGTCTGGTCGGTTGCCGGCTGATCGGGGCGCGATTCGTCGGGTGACGAGGGGCTGCTGGCACAGCCGGCGGCACCCAGGATTGCCATGGCCAGGCCGCAGGCTGCCCAAAGCCGGCGTAACGAACGGTTATACTTGCGGTTTGATTGCACGCGTCTCCCCATGCCCATCCTGGCGGATGCTGCCCGGCATTCGCCCCGGCCCGGCAGCGTTTTTACTTTAGCAGTTTCCCGTCTCACAGCAGCAGACCACCGATGGCCCTACTGACCATATTGCATCACCCGGATCCGCGCCTGCGCGAAGTCGCCGAACCCATCGAGGATATCGACCGCGATCTGCAGAGCTTCATAGAGGACATGTTCGAGACCATGTACGACGCCCCCGGCGTGGGTCTGGCGGCGACCCAGGTGGGGGTGGCCCGGCGGGTGGCGGTGATGGACTGCTCCGAGGACAGGAACATGCCCATCGTGATGATCAATCCGGAAATCCTGAGTGCCGAGGAACCGGTGACGGTGGACGAGGGCTGCCTGTCGGTACCGGAGCACTACGACAAGGTCACCCGCCATCGCTGGGTGCGGTTCCGGGCGCTGGACCGCGACGGCGAGCCCTACGAAATGGAGGCCGAGGACCTGCTGGCGCAGTGCGTGCAGCACGAGATCGGTCACCTCGACGGCGGGCTCTACATCGACCTGCTTTCGCGGCTCAAGCAGCAACGCATCCGGCGCAAGCTGGAAAAGACCCGAAAGCGGGAGGCGTGATCCGGATGCGGATCGGTCTCCCGTCCGGATGGTCCGCGTGAGAATCCTGTTCGCGGGCACCCCCGAGTTCGCGCTGCCGAGCCTGAACGCGGTCGCCGACATCGGTCACGAACTGGTGGGTGTGATGACCCAGCCCGACCGGCCGGCCGGCCGTGGCCGGCGCCTGCAGGCCTCGCCGATCAAGCAGCGGGCGCTGGAACTGGGCCTGCCGATACTGCAACCGGAAACCCTGCGCGGTCGGCATGGCGAGGCCGACATCCGCGCCCTGCGGCCGGATCTGGCGGTAGTGGCCGCCTACGGTCTGCTCCTGCCCGGCTGGATGCTGTCGCTGCCCGCGCTGGGTTGCATCAATGTGCATGCGTCGCTGCTGCCGCGCTGGCGCGGGGCCGCGCCGATTGCCCGGGCCATCCTGGCCGGGGATTCGATCACCGGCATCACGCTCATGCGCATGGCCCGCGGGCTGGATACCGGCGACATTCTTGCCCAGGAATCCACCGCGATCGGCCCACGCGAAACCGCCGGCGACCTGCATGACCGGCTGGCCGACCTGGGTGCCCGTATGCTGCCGGCGATGATCGATGCGCTGGCCGATGGCGAGGTTGCCGGACGGGTCCAGGATGAGGCCGCAGCCACCCATGCGCGGCGGCTGGACAAGGCCGAGGCCGCGCTGGACTGGGGCCAGTCGGCGGTGTCGCTGTCGCGGGCGGTGCGGGCCTTCAACCCCTGGCCGGTGGCCCACGGCGGCCTGGATGGCGAGCGCGTACGCATCTGGCAGGCCGAAGCCATTGGCGGCGCCGCCGAGACCGATGCCGGTACCGTGGTGGCGGCCGACGCCGCCGGCATCGATGTGGCCACCGGCAACGGGCAGCTGCGCATCACCGAGCTGCAATGGCCCGGCCGGCGCCGGCTGCCGGCGGCGGAGATCGCCCGCGGCCGTCCCCTGATCGGCAAGCGTTTTGAGTGACGCCGATGACGGTGCGGCGACCCGTGCCGCCGCCGCCCGGGCGGTGGCCGGGGTACTGCAGGGGCAGAGCCTGGACGCGGCGTTGCCGGCCGCCCAGGCGGGCCTGGCCGCGGCCGATCAGAGCCTGGCCGCGGCGCTGGCCTACGGCGTGGTTCGGGATTATCGCCGCCTGGCGACGATTGCTGACGGATTGCTTCGCCGGCCGCCCCCGCGTCCGGTTCTTGCGCTGATTCTGGTCGGCTTCCACCAGCTTATCGCCATGCGGATCCCGCCCCATGCCGCGGTACATGCCACGGTGGCGGCCACCGGCCCGCTGAAGAAACCTCAGCATCGGGGGCTGGTCAATGCCGTGCTGAGGCGCTTTCAGCGGGAATCACGGGATCGGATCGCGGCCCTGTCCGACGACCCCGGCGTGCAGCAGTCCCATCCCGACTGGCTGGTCGCACGTCTGCGCCAGGACTGGCCGGCCGACTGGCCGGCGCTGCTGACGGCCAATAATCAGCCGGCGCCGATGACACTGCGTGTCAATGCCCGGCGGACGACGCGCGATGCGTATCGGGACCGGCTGCATGCCGCGGGCATGGTGGCGCACGCGCATCCATATGCGGCGGAAGCCCTGATGCTGGATACGCCGGTCGGGGTGGCGTCACTGCCGGGTTTCGGCGACGGTGATGTGTCGGTTCAGGATGCGGCGGCCCAGTTGGCTGCGCGGCTGCTGGCGATCGAGCCGGGCATGCGGGTGCTGGATGCCTGTAGTGCCCCCGGGGGCAAGGCGGCTCATTGCCGGGAGTTGTTCGATTGCGAACTGGTGGCCCTGGACAGTGATCCGAACCGGCTCGAGCGGGTTGCCGAAACCCTGGACCGGCTCGGTTTGCGGGAGGGCGCGACGTTGCAGGTCGCCGATGCAACTCTGGCCGATGACTGGTGGGACGGCCGCCCCTTCGACCGCATCCTGATCGATGCCCCCTGTACCGGCACCGGCGTGATCCGGCGGCATCCGGACATCAAGTGGCTACGGCGCGAGACCGACTCGGCCGCGCTGGCGGTGCGTCAGCGGGCGCTGCTGGATGCGCTCTGGCCGCTGCTGGCGCCCGGCGGAAGGCTGGTCTATGCCACCTGCTCGGTGCTGGCCATCGAAGGGGGTGAAGTGGTGGCAGGGTTCTACAAGGACACCCCGGCGGCCCGGCCGGTGCCCATGACCGAAGACTGGGGTGAACCCGCCGGGGCGGGACGACGCATTGCGCCGGGCGAGGCCGGCATGGACGGGTTTTTCTACGCCGTGATCGAGCGTCAGCGGTAGATCGCGTCCCTGACGCATACGCCACGCTCGGCCAGATAGCCCTTGGCCTGCTGGATCGTGTATTCGCCGAAATGGAAGATGCTGGCGGCCAGCACGGCATCCGCGCGGCCCACTTCCAGGCCATCATGCAGATGTTCCAGCGAGCCGACCCCGCCCGACGCGATCACCGGCACATCCACGGATTCGGAAATGGCGCGGGTCAGCTTGAGGTCGAAACCGGTCTTGGTGCCGTCGGCATCCATGCTGGTCACCAGCAGTTCCCCCGCGCCGTTGGCCACCATGCGCTGCGCCCACTCCACCGCGTCCAGGCCGGTGGATTTGCGGCCGCCGTGGGTGAATACCTCCCAGCGGGGTTCTTCCTTTTTCTTGCTGACGCGCTTGGCGTCGATGGCCACCACGATGCATTGCTGACCGAACCGGTCGGCGGCCTCGGTGACGAACTCGGGCCTGGCGATGGCGGCGGTGTTGATGGAGACCTTGTCGGCGCCGGCCTGCAGCAGGCGACGCACGTCCGGCAGGGTCTTGACGCCGCCGCCCACGGTCAGGGGAATGAATACCGCCCCGGCCACGCGTTCCACCACGTCGATCAGGGTATCGCGAGCCTCGTGGGAGGCGGTGATGTCCAGAAACACCAGCTCGTCGGCACCCTGCTGGTCGTAGCGGCGGGCGATTTCTACCGGATCCCCGGCGTCGCGGATCTCGAGAAACTTGACGCCCTTGACCACGCGGCCCTTGTCGATGTCCAGGCAGGGAATTATGCGCTTGGAAAGACTCATGATGCCTGTTGGCGTTCCTCGACCAGCTTCCGCGCGGCGGCCAGATCCAGCCCGCCCTCGTAGAGTGCGCGGCCGATCACGGCGCCGGCCACGCCGTCCTCTTCGGCATCGCACAGGGCCTCGATGTCGGCTAGCGAGGTGACGCCGCCGGAGGCCAGCACCGGAATGGTGATGGCGCTTGCCAGCTCCCGGGTGGCCGCGATGTTCAGGCCTTCCATCATCCCGTCGCGGGCGATGTCGGTATGGATGATGGCCACCACGCCGTCGCGTTCGAACTGCTGGGCCAGGTCGAGCACGTCATGGTTCGACAGCTTGGACCAGCCATCGGTGGCCACTTTGCCGTCGCGGGCATCTAGGCCGACGATTACGTGGCCGGCGAATTCCACCCCCACGTCGGACACGAAGTGCGGTTCCTTGATCGCCCGCGTGCCCAGGATCACGTACTCCACGCCCAGTTCGAGGTAGGTGTCGATGGCTTCCTCGTTGCGAATGCCGCCGCCGACCTGCACCGGCACCTCCCCGCAGGCCTGGATGATTCGTTCGACCGCGGCCTTGTTGACGGGCCTGCCGGCGGTGGCGCCGTCCAGGTCCACCACGTGGATGCGGTCGGCGCCGGCGGCCAGCCAGCGTTCTGCCACGGCGGCGGGGTCTTCGTCGAACACCGTGACATCGTCCATGCGTCCCTGGCGCAGGCGCACGCACTTGCCGTCCTTGATGTCGATGGCGGGAATAAGCAGCACGATCTCCTCCGAATCGTTGTTGTGTCGTTCAGCGCCCGACCGTGATCAGGCAGCGCCGTCCCATTCCAGGAAATTGGCCAGCAGTTGCAGACCGGCGGACTGACTCTTCTCCGGGTGGAACTGCACCGCGAATACCTGGTCGCGCAGTATCACCGAAGCGAAGCGGTGGCCGTACTCCGTGGTGCCGGCCACGTGGCGCTCGTCCTCGGGCGCCACGTAGTAGCTGTGCACGAAGTAGAACCAGCTGTTGGGGGCGATATCCTTCCATAGAGGATGGCTGCGTTCCTGACGTACCTGATTCCAGCCCATGTGCGGAATCTTGCGCCGTACGCCGTCCGGTTGGTGGTCCGGGTCGGGAAAACGCACCGCCTCGCCGGGGAAGGCGCCCAGGCCCTGGACGCCGCCGCTTTCCGCGGAGTAGGTCATCAGCACTTCGATGCCCAGGCACACGCCCAGCAGCGGCTTGGTACCGAGCTGCTCGCGTACCATGGCGTCGAGTTCCAGCCGGTGCAGTTCCGCCATGCAGTGGCCGATCGCGCCCACACCCGGCAGCACCAGGCGGTCGGCCTTGGCCAGCACGTCCGGGTCGTAGTGAACCTCGATCTGTTCGTCGCCGGCCACATACTGCAGCGCCTTGGCAATCGAATGCAGATTGCCCATGCCGTAATCAATGATGCCCACCGTGGCCATCGTCAGTCGCCCCTGATCGCGTGAACGTGGTGGCTCTAGAGAGAGCCCTTGGTCGATGGCATGGCGTCCCCCGCCCGGGCATCGCGCTCGACCGCCACCCGCAGCGCCCGGCCGAAGGCCTTGAACACGGTTTCGGCCACGTGATGGGCGTTGAAGCCGCGCAGGCCGTCGATGTGCAGCGTCATGCGCGCGTGGTTGACCAGCCCCTGGAAGAATTCGCGCACCAGGTCGACGTCGAAACGACCGATGCGGTCGCGGGGGTAATCCACCGCATACTGCAGGCCGGGCCGGCCGGACAGGTCGATCACCACGCGGGACAGAGCCTCGTCGAGCGGGACGTAGGCGTGCCCGTAGCGGACAATGCCGGCCTTGTCGCCCAGCGCTTGCGACAGCGCCTGACCCAGGCAGATGCCGACGTCCTCGACCGTGTGGTGGTCATCGACTTCCAGATCGCCGCTGGCCTCGATGGTCAGATCCACCAGCCCGTGGCGGGCGATCTGCTCCAGCATGTGGTCGAGAAAGGGAATCCCCGTATCCAGCCGGGCCTTGCCGGTGCCGTCCAGGTCCAGGGTCAGGCGGATGCGCGTTTCCCGGGTTTCCCGGCGAATGTCGGCGGTTCGCGTGGTCATGGCTACTGTCTTGGGGGCGGGGCACACCGCGGTTTCGGCCATGATACGCCGTGGCGCGGCGGGGTGAAACTCTCGGCAGCGAGTGTCTTCAGGTTTCCAGCCAGAAGGTCACCGGCCCGTCGTTGGTCAGGGATACCGCCATGTCGGCACCGAAACGGCCTGTCTGGACGTCGGCATGGCGTTCCCGGGCGGCGGTTACCAGCGTCTCGAACAGCGACCGGGCCTGATCCGGCGGCGCCGCACTGGTGAAGCTGGCACGGGTGCCCTTGTCGGTGCGCGCCGCGAGGGTGAACTGGGGCACCAGCAGCAGTCCGCCGCCGGTATCGGCCAGCGCCAGGCTCATGCGGCCGTCGGCGTCAGGGAACACCCGGTAGGTCAGCAGGCGCTCGGCCAGGCGCCGGGCGGTGGCCGGGTTGTCGTCGGGTCTGACCCCCACCAGCACCAGCAGCCCGGCATCGACGCGGGCCACGGTTTCCCCGTCGATATCGACGCCGGCCCAGGTTACCCGCTGCAGCAGACCGATCATGGCCGCCGGTCGCTGGTGGTGTTGGGTGTCGGAGAATGCTCACAGATCATCGCTGAATCGTCCGATAGGCGGATTGCATCGGCCCTGCCACGCTTACTTGGCGCCGATGCCACTGGACTCCACGGACGGAATGAGGTCGGCGCGGGAGGCATCCACGGATGGATCAGGACCGGATGACAGGCTACGGGACTCGCCTGCTGTCTCGCCTCCGTTAGCCTAGCACGGCTACCCCTTGGCCCGGCGCCGCGCCCCCCTGCGGTGTCGGGCCTTTTCGTGTCCGTCACCGCCGAGCGGTTGGGTACACTCCGACGCGTTATCGATCGACACCGGAGGGGATGATGAAACGCCGTGATCTGATGCTGGCGCTGGGCGCCGGCGGGCTTGTCAGCGCCTGCGGGCGCGCGAACGATACCGGTTCCGCGCCGGCCCGCGAATCCATCACCTGGAACATGGTGACCACCTGGCCGAAGAATTTTCCCGGCCTGGGCACCGCTGCCCAGCATCTGGCGGACCTGATCACCCGGATGTCCGACGGAGAACTCACGGTGCGGGTGTATGGCGCCGGCGAGCGGGTGCCGGCGCTGGAGGTATTCGATGCGGTGTCGCGCGGTGCCGCACAGATGGGCCATGGGGCAGCCTACTACTGGAAGGGCAAGTCCCCGGCCACGCCGTTCTTCACCGCGGTGCCCTTCGGCATGACCGCCTCGGAAATGCAGGCCTGGCTGCATGTCGGGGGCGGGATGGAGCTGTGGCGGGAGCTGTACGCCGAGTTCGACCTGGTGCCGTTCGAGGCCGGCGATACCGGCACGCAGATGGGCGGCTGGTTCCGCGAGCCGGTGGCCGATCTGGAGGCGCTGCGGCAACTGAAGGTGCGTATGCCGGGGCTGGGCGGCGAGGTGCTGCAAGCGCTTGACGTGACCACCGTGAACATCCCCGGCAGCGAGCTGTTCACCTCGCTGCAGCAGGGGGTGATTGACGCCGCGGAATGGGTCGGTCCCTACAATGATCTGGCCTTCGGTTTTCACAAGATCGCCCGCCACTACTATTACCCCGGCTGGCACGAGCCCTGCGGCAATCTCGAAGCTATCGTCAACAAGCCGGCCTGGGCCGCCCTGCCGGAACGGCTGCAGGCCGTGGTCAGTGCTGCCTGCATGGCCGCCGGCCGCCGCATGCAGGCGGAAATGCGGGCGAACAATCAGCGGGCGTTGCGCTCGCTGGTCGACGAGCATGGCGTGACCCTGCACCGGTTTCCCGATGACATCTTGTCGGCCTTGCGCGAGGCAACCCCCGGCGTGCTGGAAGACCTGGTGGCCGGGGATGCCTTCGCCGGTCGCGTGCACGACGCCTACCGGGATTTTGCCGCCCGCGCGCGGGACTGGACCGCGCTGGGCGAGGCCGCCATCCTGGAACTGCGACCGTAGGGGCTATCGCCGACGAGTGAAGCTGGCCGTGGCGTGGCGGCTCGCCATCGTCAGGCGGGTCGGTGCATGACGATGAAGTATTCGTCCGTCCTGACCACGCGGAACCCGCACCGGATGTAGAACCGGTAGGCGGCCGTATTCACTCGGAAGCAGCGCAGGGTTAGCGGCTTGCCGGGCCGGTCGCCTTGCAGCTTGTCGAGTATGGCCGGGCCATAGCCGCGCGAGCGGAAACCCGGCTCGATAATGATCATGGCGATGAAAATGCTGTCGCGATTGTCCCTGACCTGGAGATAGCCGATCCGGCGTTCACCATCCGCCAGCACCCAAGTCTCGTACGCCGCCAGGCTCTTCGCGAAGTCGTTTTCCTGCCATGCAATGTCCCAGCCCCACATCGTCGAGATGTGGGGTTTCATTGCCTCGACATAGATCGCCCAGAGATAGGCCTTGTCGCCGGCCCGATACGGCTGAAACGCCAGGTGCATCCGCTTCCCCGGCTATCGATAGACCAGGCCCGGCAGCCAGGTCACCAGACCGGGCCAGGCCGCCAGCAGCCCCAGCATGCCCAGCTGGATCAGGATGAACGGCACCACGCCGCGGTAGATGGCCCCGGTTTCCAGCGACGCCGGCGCCACGCCGCGCAAGTAGAACAGCGCAAAGCCGAAGGGCGGGGTGAGAAACGAGGTCTGCAGATTGATCGCCATCATCACCCCGAGCCAGATCGGATCGAGACCCATGGCCAGCAGTGCGGGCGCCACGATCGGCACCACCACGAAGGTGATCTCGATGAAATCGAGAATGAAGCCGAGCAGGAACATGGCCGCCATCACCACCAGCATGGCCCCCAGCGCCCCGCCGGGCAGGTTGCCCAGCAGATCGTGCACCGCGCGGTCCCCGCCATAGGCCGAGAACACCAGCGAGAACAGCGACGCGCCGATCAGGATCATGAACACCATGCTGGTCAGGCGGGCGGTCTGGTCGGTCACGGCCGTGAGTTCGCGCCGTCCGAGCCGCCCGCGTGCCGCGGCCAGCAGTATGGCGCCCAGCGCCCCGATGGCGGCGGCCTCGGTGGGCGTGGCCGCACCGATCATGATCGAGCCCAGTACCGCCATGATCAGGACCAGCGGCGGCAGCAGCCGGCTGACCAGCACCAGGCCGGTGGTTGCGCCGCGTTCGTCGTCGGGTACCGCCGGCATGGCGGCCGGCCAGCGCCAGGCCACGAACAGCAGGTACAGTAGATAGGCGGCCACGGTCAGCAGGCCGGGGATCAGCGCGCCCACGAACAGGTCGCCCACGGACACCGTCTGCATGCTGAACACGCCCATAGAGGCCTGGGCTTGCTGATAGGCCGAGGCGATGACATCACCCAGCAGCACCAGCATGATCGAGGGCGGGATCACCTGACCCAGGGTGCCAGCCGCGCAGATGGTGCCGGCGGACAGGCCGGGATCATAGCCACGGCGCAGCATGGTGGGCAGGGCGAGCAGTCCCATGGTGACGACGGTCGCCCCGACGATGCCTGTTGACGCCGCCAGCAGCGCCCCGACCAGCACCACGGTGATGCCGAGCCCGCCGCGGCGGCGGCCGAACAGGGCGGCGGTGGCCTCGAGCAGTTCCCGGGCGATCTGCGAGCGCTCCAGCATCACCCCCATGAACACGAACAGCGGCACGGCAATGAGGGTTTCGTTGGTCATGATGCCGAACACGCGGCTCGGCAGCGCCAGCAGTTCCCCGGCCGGGAACGCACCGGCCGCCGCCCCGCCCAGCCCGAACAGCAGGGCGATGCCGGCGAGGGTGAAGGCCACCGGATACCCGGCCAGCAGCACCAGGCAGACCACCAAGAACATCAACCCGGCGATCAATGCCACGGCCCGACCTCCGTTGACGCCCCGCGCAAGATCAGCCAGCAGTGCCCGGCCCGGGCCAGGGCGGCGGAAGCCAGTTGTGCGGCCACCACCAGGATCAGCGTCTTGAGCAGGTACACGAAGGGCAGGCCGCCCGGCTGGGCCGAGGTTTCCAGCCGCTGCCAGGCGTCGGTGACATAATCGACGCTGAGCGCCGCCAGGACCACAGCCACCGGCAGCAGCAGGCAAAGGCTGCCCAGCAGGTCGACCAGCGCCCGCCGACGCGGCGACCACTGCCGCTGGAAGATGTCCACCCGGACATGGTCGTCGCGATTCAGGGCATAGGCCGCCGCCAGCAGGAACACCGCGGCGTGCATGTAGGTGACGCTTTCCTGCAGGCCGGTCCAGCCGATGCCGAAGCCGTAGCGCAGCCCCACCACGAGGGCATCGGCCAGCACCATGACCAGCGTCAGCCAGGCCACGCCGCGGCCGATGGCATTGTTCACCGCGTCGATGCCGGCCACCAGCCGGGTAAGGCGGCGCATCAGTTCAGCAGGCGGGGCGGGGCGTTTCGGTGGGCAATCAGCAGGTCCGCGAACGGTTGCGGGTCCTTCTGGTGGGTGTCGTGGCCCGACTGGGGGAAGTGCCAGTCCGCCAGGCGTGACACCCAGAAGCGCAGCGCCGCCGCCCGCAGCATCATCGGCCAGGCCTCGACCTCGGCGGGGGTGAACGGGCGCCGCCGCCGGTAGGCATCGACAATGGCCCGCCAGTGATCCGGCAGATGCCGGCCGTCCGGCTGGTGGCACCAGTCGTTGCAGATCACCGCCAGGTCGAACAGCCAGTGGTCGTGGCAGGCGTAGTAGAAATCGATCAGCCCGGACACGTGGCGGTCCTCGAACAGTACGTTATCGCGGAACAGGTCGGCGTGGATCACGCCCCGAGGCAGGGGGGTGTAGTCGAAGGCCTGCTGGGATGCGATCTCGTCGTCCAGGAGAGTTTTATCGCCCGCGGCCAGATGATCCGCCAGTTCGTCCCGCGTGGCCGCGATCCAGGCCAGCCCGCGGCTGTTGGCCTGGCGATCGGGGAAGGATTCCCCGGCCCGGTGAAGTTCCGCCACGGTGGCGCCCAGCGCCGCGCAATGCGCGGGGTCGGGCGTCACCAGGCTGCGGCCCCGGAGCCGATACACCAGCGCCGCCGGTCGTCCCGCCAGGTGCGACAGAAAACCGCCGTCGCGCCGGGCCACCGGGTGGGCGCCGGGCACGCCCAGCCCCGCCAGATGATCCATCAGATTGAGATAGTAGGGCAGCTCGGCCGGCTCCAGCGCCTCGAACAGCGTCAGCACCCAGCGCCCGAGCGTGGTATCAACGAAGTAGTTGGTGTTGGTGATGCCCTCGGAGATGCCCTGGAAATACTCGAGCTCGCCAATGGCGTAGTCGCCGAGCAGTCGGTCGATGTCCTCGGCGGTCAGGCGGGTATAAACCGACATCAGGCGTTGCCGCGCGCCAGCCGCCGGGCGAATACGCGCATCTCCTTGGCGGCCTGATGGTCACCCCGCGCCTCGGCGACGGCAATGCCCTGGTCGAATGCCTGACCCGCCTCTTCGTCGCGGCCGGCATCAGCCAGCGCGCGGCCGAGAAACTTCCAGGCAGCGGAGTACTGCGGGTCTTGCGCAACGGCCTGCTGCAGGTGCGGTATTGCGGCCGGGGCATCACCGTCCTTCACGCACAGTTCGCCGAGGGAAAAGCGCAGCAGGGCGGTGTCCTGCCCGCCGTCCAGCATCGCCTCGAGTTTCGCCCGCATGCCCATGGGGCCGGGATTGTAACGTAGGCGGGTCCGTGCCGGCGTGGTGCTAACGTCGCCAGAACGCCGGTGTGAGAATCACCAGCAGGGTCAGGATTTCCAGTCGGCCCATGAGCATGGCCAGGCTGAGAACCCATTTGCCGATGTCGGGCACGCCGGCCATGTTCGAGGACACCTCACCCAATCCCGGGCCCAGGTTATTGAGGCAGGCGGCCACGGCCGAGAAAGCGGTGATTTCGTCCAGGCCGATCGCCATCAGGATCATGAACACCACGGCGTACACGCCCATGTAGATGCTGAAGTAGCCCCATACGGCCTGGATCACGGGATCGGGAATTACCCGCCCGCCAAGCTTCACGGGCATCTCCGCGCTCGGGTGCACTTGTCGGTTGAGTTCCCTGACGCCTTGCTTGATCAAGAGCATGAAGCGGGCAACCTTGATGCCGCTGGTGGTGGATCCACCGCAGCCCCCCACGATGCTGCCCAGGATCAGCATCATGGGAATGAAGCTGGGCCACAGGGTGAAATCGGCGGTGGTATAGCCGGTGGTGGTGCCGATCGAAACCACCTGGAAGGCCGATTTGATCAGGGCGATGCCCGGTTCGCTATAGGTGCCGGCGGCCATGAGTGCCAACGTGCAGGCAATGGTCACGCCGGCTGCGAGCAGGGCCCAGCCCCGGAATTCCGGGTCGCGCAGATACGCCATGACGCTGGCGCTTCGCCAGGCCAGGAAGTGCAGCGCGAAATTGACCGCACCAATAAACATGAACACGACGGCAATGCCCTCGATCAGCGCGCTGTCGAAGTAGCCCATCGAGGCGTCATGCGTCGAGAATCCGGCCGTGGACAGGGTCGAGAATGCATGACCGATCGCGTCGAATGCCGTCATGCCGGCCAGCCAGAAACACAGCGCGCACAGTACGGTAAGACCCACGTAGATCATCCATAGCGCGCGCGCAGTTTCGCGGATGCGCGGCGTGAGCTTGGAGTCCTTGATCGGACCGGGCGTCTCCGCCCGGTAGAGCTGCATGCCGCCCACACCGAGCATGGGCAGTACCGCGACTGCCAGCACGATCACCCCCATGCCGCCCAGCCACTGCAGCAGCTGGCGCCAGAGCAGGATGCCCTGGGGTAGCCGGTCGAGGCCGACGATGACGGTCGCACCGGTCGTGGTCAGACCGGAAACCGACTCGTACACCGCATCGGTGATCGAGAGTGCGGGCGCGTTGGAAAGATGCAGCGGGATGGCACCGAACAGCGACAACACCATCCAGAAAAGCACCACCACCAGGAAGCCGTCACGCAGCTTGAGTTCGCGGCGCACCGCGCGCACCGGCAGCCAGCTCACGATACCCGCCGCCAGCGTCACGCAGAAGCTGATGAAGAACGTATCCGCCTCACCATCGCGATACAGCAGGGACACTGCTGCCGGGATCAGCATGGTGGTGGAAAACAGCATCAGCAGGATGCCCACCAGCCGCTGGGCGACCGCCAGTGAATGATTCATGGCCGGCGGCGACTCATGAACTCAGATGAATGACACGCCGACCTGGAACAGTCGCTCCAGCGCCGCGGTGTTCTTCTTTTCCACGATGAACATGATCACGTGATCGCCGGATTCGATCACGGTGTCATGGTGGGCGATGATCACTTCCTCACCGCGGGCGATGGCCCCGATGGTGGTGCCGGTGGGCAGGCGGATCTCGTCGATGCGCCGGCCTACCACGCGCGAATTGCTCGGGTCGCCGTGGGCGACCGCCTCGATTGCTTCGGCGGCGCCCCGCCGCAGGCTGTGAACCTGCACCACGTCGCCCCGGCGCACGTGCGACAGCAGCGCTGACACCGTCGATTGCTGCGGCGAAATCGCGATGTCGATGGCCCCGCCTTCCACCAGATCAACGTAGGCCAGCCGGTTGATCAGGCTCATCGCCTTGCGGGCGCCCAGGCGCTTGGCCAGCATCGAGGACAGGATGTTGGCTTCGTCATCGTCCGTGACCGCGCAGAACACATCCACGCTTTCGATGTTCTCCTCCAGCAGCAGGGCTTCGTTGGCGGCGTCGCCGACCAGCACGATGGCCTTGGTCAACTGCTCGGACAGGGCCCGTGCGCGTTCGCGGTTGCGCTCGATCAGCTTGACCTGACAGTGATCCTCCAGCGCCCGGGCCAGGCGCAGGCCGATGTTGCCGCCGCCGGCCAGCACCACTCGCTTGACCGGACGGTCGAGCTTGCGCAGTTCGCTGATGACTTTCTTGATGTGCTTCTTGGCGGCGACGAAGAACACCTCGTCATCGGCTTCGATGACCGTGTCGCCTTCCGGAATGATGGGTTTGCCCCGCCGGTAGATGGCCGCCACCCGGGTATCCACCCCGGGGATGTGTTCGCGGATGGTGCGCAGTTCCTGCCCCACCAGGGGTCCGCCGTAATACGCTTTCACGCCCACCGCCCGGACCCGGCCCCCGGCGAAGTCCACTACCTGCAGCGCGCCGGGGTACTGGATTAGGCGGCTGATGTAGTCGCATACCAGCTGTTCCGGACTGATGTGCATGTCCACCGGCAGCGCGTCCTGCTGGAACAGACGCTTTTCTTTGAGATATTCGGACGCGCGGATGCGGGCGATCTTGGTCGGGGTGTGGAACAGGGTGTACGCGATCTGGCAGGCCACCATGTTGATCTCGTCGGATTCGGTGACCGCGATGATCATGTCCGCGTCTTCGGCCCCGGCGGCCTGCAGCACTTCCGGATGCGCGGCGAATCCCTGAACCGCCCGGATGTCGAGCCGGTCCTGCAGCTCGGCCAGGAGATTCGCCTGGGTATCGACGATGGTCACGTCGTTGGCCTCGTCGGCCAGATTCTCGGCCAGCGTGGCGCCCACCTGGCCGGCCCCCAGAATGATGATCTTCATAGCCGCCGAACAGTAGACCTGCACCGGCCCGCTTGCAAGGGCGTCGGGCCGGCGCCAAACGGGGCGCGAACGGCGTAGAATGCGAGCCGGCGAGTCTGATGGCCGACGGCATGCGTATAGCAGGAAACGACAATCGATGAACGGGACGACCGAGTGGCTTGATGACGTCGTCTGGAACGGGAATGGCCTGGCACCGGCGGTGGTGCAGGACGCGACGGGCGGGCGCGTGCTGATGATGGCGTGGATGAACCGCGACTCGCTCGCCGAGAGCCTGCGCACCGGGTTTGCCACGTTCTGGTCACGCTCGCGCGGCAAACTGTGGCGGAAAGGCGAATCCTCCGGTCACCGGCAGCGCATCGTCGATGTCCGACTGGACTGCGACGGCGACACGCTGCTGCTGCGTGTCGAACAGGTGGGCGGCATCGCGTGCCATACCGGACGCGAGAGTTGCTTTTATCGACAGTTGACGGACGGCGCCTGGCAGGATGCCGACCCGGTCATCCGCGATCCGGAAGACATTTATGGCTGATACCGATCATGTGCTTGCCACTCTGGACCGGGTGCTGGCCGAGCGTTGCGAGGCCGATCCATCCGAGTCCTACACCGCCCGTCTCTTGTCCGGTGGTGTGGCGGCGATTCTTGCTAAGATCGAGGAAGAATCCGGCGAGGTCATCGAGGCGGCCGGGGACAGCGACGACGCCCACCTGATTCACGAGATTGCGGACCTGTGGTTTCACACCATGGTCCTGCTGACACACCGGCGGTTGTCCGCCGACGACGTGCTGGCCGAACTGGGCAGACGCTTCGGCATGTCCGGGCTGGCCGAGAAGGCCGCACGCCAACGACAGGGTTAACGAGGTAGGAAATTATGGGTATTGGCGGTATCAGCATCTGGCAGCTGCTCATCGTGCTGGCGATCGTGGTGATGGTCTTCGGCACCAAACGGCTGCGCAACATGGGCGGCGATCTGGGCTCGGCGATCAAGGGCTTTCGTTCTGCCATGAAGGATGGCGGCGAGAAGGACGGTGACGAGGACGACCAGGACGCCCGCAAGCGTGATGAAGACCCCCAGGTCATCGACCAGCTTGGCGAGACCCGGGCCAATACGGACCCGACCGAAGAGGCGGACAAACGCCAGGATCAGGCCAAGAAATCCTGATCCGGCCACCGGCGCGTTGCCGGTGACACCCTACCTGCAGGCCTGATCGAATGTTCGACATGGGTTTCTGGGAGTTGGTCGTGCTCGGCGTGATCGGCCTGATTGTGCTCGGGCCCGAGCGGCTCCCCACCGTCGCCAGAACGCTCGGCCGCTGGACCGGCCGCGCGCGATCTTACATGCGCACGCTCAGCACCGAGCTGGAGCGCGAGGTCAACACCAAGGATCTGCGGCGCACCTTCGAGCAGACCCGGTCCGAAATCGACCAGACCCGCAGCGAGTTCGACCAGGGCCGGCGGCAGCTCGAATCCGAGGTGCGCGGTGACGAGGACTCCGGCGGCACGACATCCGAGCCGGCATCGCCCACCCCGGATGAGACCGTCACCGACGAATCGGCAGACAAGCCGACAGGCCGGCGCCTGGAGTCGCAGACCCGGGACGGCGATTCATGAGCGTGGGGCCGGACAAGGAACAGACACTTTTCTCCCACCTGCTGGAATTGCGCGACCGGCTGTTGCGCGCGGTGATCATGGTGGTGGTGGTGTTCATCCCGCTGGCGGTGTTCTCGTCGGAACTGTTCACCTGGCTGTCCGGGCCGTTGCTGGCGCACATGCCGATCGGTTCCAGCCTGATCGCCACCGAGGTGGCTGCCCCGTTCCTGGCGCCGTTCAAGCTGTCCATTCTCCTGGCGGTGGTCATTTCGCTGCCGTGGATTCTCTATCAGATCTGGGCATTCGTGGCCCCGGGGCTGTACATGAACGAGCGGCGCCTGGTGGTGCCGCTGCTGGCGACCAGCACCAGCCTGTTCTATCTGGGCATGGCATTCGCTTACTACATCGTGTTCCCGGTGGTATTCGGTTTCTTCGTCAGCGTGGCCCCGGAAGGGGTGGCGGTAATGACCGATATCAGCCGCTATCTGGACTTCGTACTCGGCATGTTCATGGCCTTCGGCATCGCCTTCGAGGTGCCCGTGGCCCTGTTCCTGCTGGTCTGGGCGGGCTTTACCACACCGGCGGACCTGGCCAGCTATCGGCCCTATGTCCTGGTGGGGGCGTTCGCCATCGCGATGCTGCTGACCCCGCCGGACATGATTTCCCAGACGCTGCTGGCGGTGCCGATCTTCATCCTCTACGAAGCCGGCATCTGGGGTGCTCGCCTGTTCGTGCCCGGAATCCGCGAAGTCGAGGCCCAGAAGGCGGAGCAGAAGCGCGACGAGTAAGCCGCCGGCTACGATCCTGGGTTCAGGATTGGTTCAGGCGCCTCGGGGCAGGGTGAACGCGTCCGGTTGATACCGGCAACGTTTGATCAACCCCTTCCTCAAGGAGATGCGATATGCGACTCATTACCGTGACGATGCTTGGCCTGGGCCTCATGAGCGGCCAGGCGATGGCTGATCTGAACTCGCGTACCGGCGCTGGCGCCGGTGTGGGCCTCGGACTCGGCCTGGGCAACCTGGTACAGCTGGATGCCGAAGCCGGCGCCCGCGTCAATCAGGAACTGGACACCCGCCGTGACGATCGTCGGGCGGCGCCGCAGGGCCGTGTGGATACCGGGGCGCAGGTCACCGGCCAGGCCCGCACCAGCACGCCCCAGCGCGGTGGACTGCTGAACGGTCTGCTGGGTCTTTAGATCCAGTTCGATGGAACGTAAACGCGCGCCGGGTGGCTTGTCCGCCCGGCGCT
>NZ_JAVRHY010000008.1:0-130082 GCF_031846305.1 Spectribacter acetivorans | reverse complement strand
GGGCGCCCGAAGGCGCCCTGATCCGGCGATGGGAAATCGCCTTCGCTTACAGCGAGTAGTACATATCGAACTCGACCGGGTGGGTGGTCATGTGCAGACGCAGCACCTCCTCGCTCTTCAGCTCGATGTAGCCGTCGATCAGATCGTCGGTGAACACGTCGCCCGCCTTGAGGAAGTCGCGATCGGCGTCGAGTGCTTCCAACGCTTCCTTGAGCGACTGGGCCACGGTCGGGATCGACTTTTCCTCTTCCGGCGGCAGGTCGTAGAGATCCTTGTCCATGGCTTCGCCCGGGTGGATCTTGTGCTGGATGCCGTCGAGACCCGCCATCATCATGGCCGAGAAGGCCAGATAGGGGTTGGCGGTGGAATCCGGGAAACGCACCTCGATGCGGCGCGCCTTCGGCGAGGCCACCCAGGGAATGCGGATCGATGCCGAGCGGTTGCGGGCCGAATAGGCCAGCAGCACCGGTGCCTCGAAGCCCTTGACCAGACGCTTGTAGCTGTTGGTCGAGGCATTGGCGAAGGCGTTGATGGCCTTGGCATGCTTGATGATGCCGCCGATGTAGTAGAGGGCGATATCGGACAGGCCGCCGTACTCGTCACCCGAGAAGATGTTCTTGCCGTCCTTGGACAGCGACTGATGCACGTGCATGCCGGACCCGTTGTCGCCCACCAGCGGCTTGGGCATGAAGGTCGCGGTCTTGCCGAAGGCGGCCGCCACGTTCTGCACGCAGTACTTGTAGACCAGCATTTCGTCGGCCTTCTTCACCAGCGTGTTGAAGCGGGCGCCGATCTCGCCCTGGCCGGCGGTACCCACCTCGTGGTGATGCACCTCGGTGACCAGACCCATTTCCTCCATCGCCAGACACATGGCCGAACGGATGTCCTGGCCGCTGTCGACCGGGGGCACCGGGAAGTAGCCGCCCTTCACCCCGGGGCGGTGGCCCATGTTGCCGCCTTCGTAGGCGCGCTCGGAGTTCCAGCAGGCTTCCTCGTCATCGATGCTGTAGCCGGCGCCACGCATCTCGGCATGCCAGTTCACGGAATCGAAGATGAAGAATTCGTTCTCCGGACCGAAGAAGGCGGTGTCGGCAATGCCGGTCGAGGAGAGGTAGGCCTCGGCGCGCCGGGCCACGGTGCGCGGATCACGCTCGTAGCCCTGCATGGTGTTGGGCTCGAGCACGTCGCAGCGCACGATGATGGTGGGTTCCTCGAAGAACGGGTCGAGGATGGCCGTGGTGGTGTCCGGCATCAGCACCATGTCGGATTCGTTGATGCCCTTCCAGCCGTCGATGGAGGATCCGTCGAACATCTTGCCCTCTTCCAGCGCCTCTTCATCGATGGCGTGGGCGGGCAGGGTGACGTGCTGCTCCTTGCCGCGGGTATCGCAGAAACGAAGATCCACGAACTTCGCGTTCTTTTCCTTGATCAAATTCAGTACGTCGCTAGCCGACATGATGCCTCCTCTCAAAGGGTTCATTGCGTGACGCCCGGCCGCCGACCTGGCGACCGGCGCGGGTGGACCGTTTCAAAGCAGTTATCATGCCACAGCTGACACCGCCGTTTTTCAGGTGCTTGCGCCCGATCACCGGGCCCCAGCGACGAACACTCGCACCAAAGTAGATCAAATACCATTGTTTTGCACAAACATGGTGCGATCGACCGCCTGTCCGGCCGTAGCCCCGGTTCGGTATACTGCGCCGCTGGCGAGCATGCAACGCAAAAGGGCGCTTTTCCATGGATTTTCAGGAGCTGATCCTGACCCTGCAGCGATTCTGGGCGGATCGGGGCTGCGTGGTGGTCCAACCACTGGACATGCCGGTGGGCGCCGGCACATTCCATCCGGCCACCTTCCTGCGCTCGATCGGGCCGGAACCCTGGTCCGCAGCCTACGTGCAGCCCTCGCGTCGGCCCACGGACGGCCGCTACGGCGACAATCCCAATCGGTTGCAGCACTACTATCAGTTCCAGGTCCTGCTCAAGCCGTCCCCGGCCGACATCCAGGAGCAGTATCTGGAATCCCTGCGCACCCTGGGGATCGATCCGCTGACCCAGGACATCCGCTTCGTCGAGGACAACTGGGAATCCCCCACGCTGGGTGCCTGGGGCCTGGGCTGGGAGGTCTGGCTCAACGGCATGGAGATCACCCAGTTCACCTATTTCCAGCAGGTGGGCGGGCTGGACTGCCGCCCGGTATCCGGCGAGATCACCTACGGGCTGGAGCGGATCGCCATGGTGCTGCAGGAGGTGGAAAGCGTCTATGACCTGGCCTGGAGCCGCGCCGGCGGCGTGAGCTACGGCGACGTGTACCACCAGAACGAGGTGGAACAGTCCACCTACAACTTCGAGAAAGCCGATATCGCGGCGCTGTTCACCCGCTTCGACCAGCTGGAACGCGAATGCAGCGACCTGATCGAGGCCAACCTGCCGCTGCCGGCCTACGAGCGCATGCTCGAAACCTCCCACACCTTCAACCTGCTCGACGCGCGGCGGGCGATCTCGGTGACCGAACGGCAGGGCTACATCCTGCGGGTGCGCACACTGGCACGCCAGGTCGCCCAGGCCTATTACGACAGCCGTGAAGCACTCGGCTTTCCCATGCTGACGTCATCCACGGTGGCGGCATGAACGACACCCTGCTGCTGGAGCTCGGTACCGAGGAACTGCCGCCAACCGCACTGGCCGGCCTGGTCGCGGCCTTCGCGGACGGGGTCGAAGGCGGCCTGGGGGCAGCGGGGATCGAGCACGGGGTGGTGACGCCGCTGGCCTCGCCGCGGCGGTTGGCGGTTTCCATCGCCGACGTGTCCGAGCGGGCGCCCGATCAGACCATCGACCGGCTCGGCCCGGCCGTGGCCGCGGCATTCGACGGGCAGGGCGAGCCCACCAAGGCGGCCGAGGGTTTCGCCCGCTCCTGTGGCGTCACTGTCAACGAACTCGAGCAGCGGGACACCGACAAGGGGCCGCGCCTGGCGTTCACCGGCACCCAGGCCGGGCAGACGCTGGGCGAGCTGCTGCCCGACGTGGTCGCGGAGAGCCTGCGGCGTTTGCCGATTCCCAAACGCATGCGCTGGGCCGACCGGGAGGACAGTTTCGTGCGTCCGGTTCACTGGCTGGTGGCCCTGCACGGGCCCACGGTGGTGCCGCTGACGCTGTTCGGTATCGAGTCCGGCCGCGTCACCCGGGGGCACCGTTTCCACCATCCCGACACCATCACGCTGGCGCATGCCGATGACTATGCGGCGAAACTGGCCGAGCCCGGCCGGGTGCTGGTGGACATGGCAGCACGCCGGGCGCAGGTGCATCAGCAGGTGATTGCCGCCGCCCGCACGCTGGGCGGCGAGGCGCTTATCGAGGAGGCGCTGCTCGACGAGGTCTGCGCGCTGGTGGAATGGCCCTGCGCCGTGGCCGGCCGGTTCGACGAGCGCTATCTGGTGCTGCCACGGGAGGTTCTGGTGGCAACGATGCAGAGCCACCAGCGCTATTTCCCGGTTGCCGACGCCGACGGCGCGCTGCTGCCCGGATTCGTGACCGTTGCCAATATCGACAGTACCGACCCCGCCCGGGTCGTGGCCGGCAACGAGCGGGTGGTACGGCCGCGGCTGGCCGACGCGCTTTTCTTCTGGGAACAGGACCTGGCGCGGGGCCTGGATCATTATGCGGGCGGTCTCGACCGTGTCACCTTCCAGCGGGAACTGGGCAGCATGGCCGACAAGGTCGCCCGGGTGGCCTCCATTGCGGAAGGGCTGGCCGGTGAGCTGGGCGTGCCGACGGTACCGGTGGCGCGAGCCTGCGCCCTGGCCAAGGCAGACCTGCTATCCGACATGGTCGGGGAATTTCCCGAATTGCAGGGCATCATGGGCGGCTACTATGCCCGCCACAGTGGCGAGGCCCCGGCCGTGGCCGAGGCGCTGCCAGCGCAGTACGCGCCGCGCCAGGCGGGTGCCCCGATTGCCGCCACCCCGGTCGGCCGGGTCCTGGCCCTCGCCGACAAGCTGGACAGTCTGGCCGGCGTATTCGCCACCGGGCAGCGCCCGTCCGGCGTCAAGGACCCCTTCGGCCTGCGCCGGGCCGCACTCGGGGTGCTGCGCACGGTGATCGAGGGTGAACTGGATCTCGACCTGCCCGCGGTGCTCGCGGACGCGGTCGCCCGGCAGCCGCTGGATTGTGACCGCCAGGCGGTGACCAACGACCTGCTGGTTTTCCACAGCGAGCGCCTGCGCGCCTACTATCTCGACCAGGCGGTCGATCCCTCCGTATTTGACTCGGTAGCGGCGCTGGGCCTGGGCCGGCCACTGGATTTCGACCGGCGCATTCGGGCGGTACAGGGTTTCGTGCATGCCGATGCCGCGGTGGCACTTTGTGGCGCCCACAAGCGCATCCGCAACATTCTCAAGAACGAAACCCCTGCCGGCGAGATCAATGCCACGCTGATCGACGAGCCGGCCGAAAATGATCTGGCCGGAGCGCTGGACGCGTTGCGCGACGATATTGCCGATCGAGCCAGAGGCGGCGATTACGCCGGTGCGCTCGCACGGCTGGCCGAATTGCAGGCGCCGGTGGATCGCTTCTTCGAGGAAGTGCTGGTGATGAGCGACGATACCGCCGTACGGGACAACCGCCTCGCGCTGCTGGGTGCACTGGATGGGCTTTGCCGCAGCGTGGCGGATATTTCCCGGCTGACGCCGGCGGAGGTTGCAGCGTGAAGCTGGTGGTGCTCGACCGGGACGGGGTGATCAACGAGGATTCCCCCGATCACATCCGGTCACCCAAGGCCTGGCGGCCGCTGCCGGGCAGTCTCGAAGCAATCGCCCGGTTGTCCCAGAGCGGATACCGGGTGGTGGTGGCCAGCAATCAGTCAGGCATCGGCCGGGGGTTGTTCAACTACGACGAACTCTTCGGTATTCACGAGAAGCTGCAGCGACTGGTCGGGGAGCTCGGTGGGCGCATCGACGGGATTTTCTTCTGCCCCCACGTGGATGCCGATCAGTGCGAGTGCCGCAAACCCGCCCCCGGGTTGTTCCGCGAAATCGGCCGGCGCCTGCAGGTGGACCTCTCGGGGGTGCCGGCCATCGGCGATTCACGGCGCGACCTTGCGGCTGCCCGGGCCGCCGGCGCCCAGCCGATTCTGGTACGAACCGGCAACGGCGCTTCCACCGAACGCGACTACCAGGCCGAAATCGGCGATATCGACATCTATGATGATCTGGCGTCGGCAGCTAACGCCCTGATATAGAATAATAAAATCCGGAAATAGCCGGATTTCTCATACATCCAGATTCGATACCAGTAGCGCGTTCTTCTCGATGAACGCCCGCCGCGGCTCCACATGGTCGCCCATCAGGGTGGTGAATATCTGATCGGCTGCCACCGCATCCTCGATGCGGACCTGCATCAGGCGGCGACCGTCCGGATCCATGGTGGTCTCCCACAGCTGTTCCGGGTTCATCTCGCCCAGACCCTTGTAGCGCTGGACGTGCTGCCCGCGCCGGGCTTCGGCGAACAACCATTCGTAGGCCTGCTCGAAGGTTTCCACCGGCTGCGCCCGTTCACCGCGGCGAATTTCCGCCCCGTCGCCGAGCAGATTGAGCAATTCCGCGCCGAGCGCGGCCAGCCGCTGATACTCGCGGCCGGCGAAGAAATCCTCGTGCCAGACGAATTCATGCGGCACACCATGGCTGTACCGGGTGACCTGGAGATTCAGCGGATGGCCCTCGCGGGCCGGGTTGCAGACCACTTCGTAACGGTGGCGGGGGTCGGCCAGGCGATCCAGGCGTTCCTGCAGTTTGCCGGCCCAGTCGGCCAGGGCATCCGAATCCGCGAAGGCATCGGTGGTCAGCGCCGGCAGGTAGGTCATCTCCCGCAGGGTGGTCTGATCATAGCGGCGCGCCAGGCGGCGGATGTCGTCGAGCATGCCGGTGTAGCGCTGAGCCAGATCGCCGAGGGCCTGTTCGCTGATCGGCGGCGTGTCCGCGGCAACCCGCAGTTCGGCCTTGTTCAGGGCGATGCGGAGCAGATATTCGTCCAGCTCGCGGTCATCCTTGACGTAGTGCTCCTGCTTCCCGGTTTTTACTTTATAAAGAGGGGGTTGGGCAATGTAGATATGGCCACCCTCAACCAGTTCGAACATCTGGCGGTAGAAGAAGGTGAGCAACAGCGTGCGGATGTGGGAGCCGTCGACATCCGCGTCGGTCATGATGATGATGCGGTGGTAGCGCAGCTTGGCGGCATCGAATTCATCCCGCCCGATGCCACAACCAAGCGCCGTGATCAGCGTGCCCACTTCCACCGATGACAGCATCTTGTCGAAGCGGGCCTTCTCCACGTTCAGGATCTTGCCCTTGAGCGGCAGAATGGCCTGATTATGGCGATCACGCCCCTGCTTCGCCGAGCCGCCGGCAGAATCGCCCTCCACCAGGAACAGTTCCGAGCGGGCCGGGTCCTTCTCCTGACAGTCCGCGAGCTTGCCCGGCAGACCGGCAATATCCAGCGCCCCCTTGCGGCGCGTCATTTCGCGCGCCTTGCGGGCGGCTTCGCGGGCGCGGGCGGCATCCACCACCTTGGCGCCGATCACCCGGGCCTCGCGCGGATTCTCCATCAGAAAATCGCCAAGCTTTTCCGCGGTAATCGACTCGACAATTCCCTTGACCTCCGACGACACCAGCTTGTCCTTGGTCTGGGAGGAAAATTTCGGGTCCGGCACCTTGACCGACACCACAGCGGTCAATCCTTCGCGGGCGTCATCGCCGGTGGGAGACACCTTTTCCTTCTTGGCCAGACCCTCGGTTTCGATATAACCGTTGATGGTCCGGGTCAGCGCGCCGCGGAAACCGGCCAGATGGGTACCGCCGTCCCGCTGCGGAATGTTGTTGGTGTAGCAGAACACGCTGTCCTGGTAGGAGTCATTCCACTGCATGGCCACTTCAACCACGACGCTGTCTCGCTCCAGGCTGAAATGACAGACCTCGGTGTGCAGCGGCGTCTTGTTCTCATTGAGCGCCTGCACGAATGCCCGGATGCCACCCTCGTACTCGAAGACGACATCGCGCTCCCGGGCCTCTTCCCGCAGCCGGATGCGCACACCCGAGTTCAGGAACGACAGCTCGCGCAAGCGCTTGGCGAGAATATCGAAATGGAACTCGATGTTGGTGAAGATTTCCGAGCTGGGGTGGAACGTGATCGTGGTGCCGGTCAGTTCGGTGGTACCGGTGGCGGTCAGCGGCCCGACCGGCTCGCCCATGCGGTAGTGCTGTTCGTAGATCTTGCCGTCACGATAGATGGTCAGCGCCAGGTGATCGGACAGTGCGTTGACCACCGACACCCCCACGCCATGCAGACCGCCGGAAACCTTGTAAGAGTTGTCGTCGAACTTTCCGCCCGCGTGCAGCATGGTCATAATCACTTCCGCGGCCGACATGCCCTCTTCCTCGTGCTCATCCACCGGGATGCCGCGCCCGTCATCGGTCACGGTTATGCTCTGATCCGCATGGATGGCGACCTGGACCTCGGTGCAGTGTCCGGCAAGCGCCTCGTCGATGGCGTTGTCCACCACCTCGAACACCATGTGGTGCAGCCCGGTGCCGTCGTCGGTATCACCGATGTACATACCGGGGCGTTTCCGGACCGCCTCCAGGCCCTTAAGGACCTTGATGCTACTCGAGTCGTAACCGTTGGAATCGGCCATGCAATCATCCATTTCCTGCAGGCGCGGGGACGCGCATTTAACCGGTGGATGATAGCACGCTAGCCCCTCTCACTGCGGGCCTGAACCACCCCATGTTCCACGTGGAACATCGCGCCGCAAACCACGCCATCAGGGATTAAGCCGGGGTCGAGAAAGGTCACGAACGACTGCACACCGCTTTCGGCAATCCGTTTGAGTAATGCCCGGCGATAGGCCTCCCCCAGCTCGGCGGCGATGTCATCAATCAACAGCACCGGCTGAACACCGCGGCGTTCCATCATGAGTACCGCCTGCGCCAGCAGCATGGCGGCACTGATCACCTTCTGCTGCCCACGGGACACCCAGTCCCGGGCGCGGCTGTGGCCAACCCGGATCCGCAGATCAGCCCGGTGAGGACCAGCATGCGTGAACCCGGCCCGCTGGTCGCCATCGAGGCCGCGGATGAGCGCGCTGCTGAAATCCTCACCCGCCGCCCAGCCAGCGTAATAGGAAAGCGTTAACTCGAACTCTCCGATCACATCGGTGACGATCTGCTTGAGCACCGGCAGCAGGGTATCCACATAGCCTCGACGACAGGCATCGACCGAATTACCGGCCTCCACCAGCTCCCGGTCCCAGGCAACCACCGAGGCGAGATCGGCGCCACGCCGGAGCGCCGCGTTACGCTGCCGGAGCGCCCGGCGATAACGCCGCCACGCCTCGAAGAAGCCATGTTCCACGTGGAACACGCCCCAATCGAGATACCGACGACGCTGATCCGGCCCCGCCTCGACCAGGCGATGAAGATTCGGATCAATGATCTGTATGGGGAGCTGCTCAACCAGCGCTAGCCGGCTTGGCGCATCGCGACCATCAAGCCGGAACCGGGTCTCGCCCGTCTGCCGCCCGACACCGATACGGTGGCTGTTGCGCCGATCGTCAATCAGGTCCCCCACCACCGTGAATGTCGACGCGCCCTCCCGAATCAGTCGATCCCCGGCAACACCGGTAAAGGTCTGCCCGTTACCCAGCAGGTGGATCGCCTCGAGCAGCGAGGTCTTGCCCGAGGCATTGTCGCCGGTAATGGCGTTGAGCCCCGGCGCCGGGGCCATGCCGACCTGCGGCAGACAGCGGAAATCCCGCACCCGCAAACGCTGGAGTTGCATGGTCGCGGGTCGCCCGTAGGCTATAGCCGCATCGGCATCACGACGTACTGGCTCGAGCGGTCGCTCTCGTCACGCAGCAAACCGCTGCTGTCTGGCCCGGTCAACTCCAGCGAGAAGGATTCGCCGGTCATCGCCCCCAGCGCCTCCAGGAGATAACTGACGTTGAATCCGATCTCCAGCGGTGCGCCGTCGTAGACCACTTCGATCTCATCCTCGGCTTCTTCCTGGTCCGGATTCTGGGCCTGAAGACTCAGACGATTCTCGTCCAGGGACAGGCGAACGCCCTTGAATTTCTCGTTTGACAGGATGGCGGTGCGCGACAGTGCCTGGCGCACGAGTTCCCGATCCCCGACCACCCGCTTGTCTCCAACCTCCGGGATCACCCGTTCGTAATCGGGAAAGCGCCCGTCGATGAGCTTGGTGGTGAATCGGAGGGTCGGCAACACTACCTGCATGTGATTGTCGCTAAGGGTGATCCGGACTTCGCTGTCGACCTCCCCGAGAAGCCGTTGCAGTTCGGTAATCGCCTTGCGCGGCACAATCACCTGCCGCGATTCGTCCATGCCGGTCTCCGCATCGGCATCGGACAGCGCCAGCCGATGGCCATCCGTTGCCACCGCCCGCAACCCCGTGGATTGCAGCACGATGAGCAGTCCGTTGAGGTAGTAACGAACATCCTGGTGCGCCATGGCGAACTGGGTCCGGTCGATCAACCGCTTCAGAACCTTCTGGGCCAGAGTCAGGGACTGGCCGGTCTCAATCTCGTCGAGAAACGGAAACTCGTTCGCCGGCAGGCTCGACAGCGCGAACCGGCTGCGTCCCGAGCTGACCCGAACCCGCTGTTCCTCCATGGCGACCGCAATATCGGCCTGCGGCGGCAGACCGCGAACGATATCTAGCAGCTTGCGCGCCGGGACCGTGGTGCTGCCGGGTTGACTCACCTCGGCGTCGAGAAACGTCACCAGTTCGATCTCGAGGTCGGTCGCGGTCAGTGTCAGGCGATTATTGTCCGCCTTGAGCAGCAGATTCGACAGGATCGGCATGGTCTGTCGTCGCTCCACCACGCCAACGATAGCCTGCAGCGCCGTCAGCAATGATTCCCGCTCGGCCGTGAACTTCATGCGGTGTCCCCTTTCTCGCTCCGTAGACTATGAGATTTAAGTAAAAGAAAGTTAGTAGTAGTAATCGTAGTGCTCGGCCGGCACGCTGGATATCCCCGGATTTTCATTCTGAAACAGCGGCTTGGGTTGATAACAACCCTGTTATCAACGACGCGGTGACAGCCGGCAAAGCCTGTGTGCCGCCTGTGGATGAATATCGCCGTTCCAGGATCGAACCGGGTCGGGCCAGGTTTGTACCGTGGTTATCCACAGGATCAGCTCGTCAATGTTCTAGCAAGGTTGTTGTAGTCCTCATCGAGGCGGGGCTCGGACTCTCGCAACTCCTTGATTTTCCTGCATGCGTGAAGCACGGTCGTGTGGTCCCGTCCGCCGAAGGCGGCGCCGATCTCCGGCAGACTGTGGTTCGTCAGCTCCTTCGCCAGGGCCATCGCGATCTGCCGCGGACGGGCCACGGAGCGGCTGCGTTTCTTGGCGTTGAGATCGTGAATGCGGATCTTGAAATACTCGGCCACAGTGCGCTGGATGTTTTCCAGCGTGACCAGTCGGTCATAGACCGCCAGCATGTCCTGCAGCGCCTGCTTGGCGAAATCGATGGTGATCGGGCTGCCGGAGAACTTGGCGGTGGCGGTGAGCCGGTGGAGGGCGCTTTCGAGATCCCGCACATTCGAGCGCACCCGTTTGGCGATGAAGAACGCCACTTCCTGCGGCAAGACTACGTCGTGCTGCTCGGCCTTGGCGATCAGGATTGCCACCCGGGTTTCCAGCTCCGGCGGTTCCACCGCCACCGACAGGCCCCAGGAAAAGCGCGACTTGAGCCGATCCTCGAGCCCTTCGACCTCCTTGGGGAAGCGATCACAGGTCAGCACGATGCGCTGATTCGATTCCAGCAACGCATTGAATGTGTGGAAGAATTCCTCCTGCGAGCGGTCCTTTCCGGCAAAGAACTGAATGTCGTCGATCAGCAGCGCATCCACGGACCGGTAGAACGCCTTGAAGTCATCCATCCGGTTGTGCCGGATCGCGGTAATCAGCTCGTTGACGAAGTGTTCCGAGCGAACGTAGACCACTTTCGCCCGCTGGTTCAGATCCAGCATCCGATTGCCTACCCCGTGCATGAGATGGGTCTTGCCCAGACCCACCCCGCCGTAGATCAGCAGCGGGTTGTAGGCGGCATTCTCCGGCAGCGCAGCCTGTTCGGCGGCGGCCCGGGCAATCTGGTTGGATTTGCCCTGCACGAAGGACTGGAAGGTGTAGCGTGGATCGAGATTGCTGCGAAAACCGCGCATCGCGGGCGCCGCGTCGCCGCGTGCACTGCGCTCGCCGCCGCCCACACTCACCCGCACCTGTGAGGCGTTGCCGCCGATGCCGTTCAGGATGGACTCGATGACGCCGCGGTATTCGCGGTCGACCTGTTCGCGGACCAGCTCGTTGGGTGCCAGCAGATCCATGCCGTGATCGGTCGCCACCGCCTGCAACGGCCGCAGCCACATGTTGATGTCGCGCTCGGACAGTCGGCTTTCCAGTTGCGACAGGCAGCGTTGCCACAGGCTTTCGGTCAATCCAGGCCTCCGGGAGACGATGTAATGCCCGGCGTTGCGGCAGCCGGTGCGTCACGACACTACATTAGAGCGACGCAGTTATCCACAAGCGCAACCCGGTTGCTTGAAAGCACCGGGGCCAGGGGCTAAACTGCGCGGCCGCTCGTCATCCACGCGGGCCCAGCGCCCCCGGTCTACGCCAATGAAACGCACATTCCAGCCCAGCAATCTTCGCCGCAAGCGCACCCACGGATTCCGCGCCCGCATGGCGACCAAGAACGGTCGTGCCGTGCTGGCCAGTCGACGGGCCAAGGGCCGCAAGCGTCTGGTTCCGTAGCCGTCGGATTGCCCACGGCACGGCTGCGGCCGACGTCCAGGCTACGCAATGCCAGCGCGTTCAAGCAGGTCTTCGCACAGGGTCGCCGCCAGGCTGACGCCGATTTCGTGGTGATCTGGGCGCCGTCACCGGCTGCCCGTCCCCGGTTAGGTCTGGCCATCTCCAAGCGCCGCGCCAGACGCGCGGTGGATCGCAACCGCATCAAGCGAGTGGTGCGGGAGAGCTTCCGCCATGCTGCTGCGGAATTGCCTGATGTCGACGTGGTGGTGCTGGCCCGGCAGGCTACTCATCGCCGCACCCGGCGTCAGTTGTTCGAGAGCCTGACGCAGCACTGGGAAAAGCTGCGCCGCCAACCAAGCCAAGCCACTGCGCAAAGGATCGAACCGGACCATGGATAATCTGCGCTTTGCGCTTCTCTGCGCGCTCGGTGTGCTGGGCTTCTTCCTCTATCAGGCATGGGAAGCGGATTACGCGGATCAACGCCGGGCGGCGGAAAGCGACCCGGCGCCGTCGGTGACCCGCGAGGCCGATAACGACCTGCCGGACATCAGCGATGCGCCAACGCAGACGCAGGATGCGCAGTCCGAGGCGCCCGAACCCGACACGGACCGTTCCGCCGCCGGTCTGGCGTCAGGATCAACCGTGCGGGTGGTCACCGACACGCTGGATGCGGTGATCGACACCCAGGGCGGCGACATCCGCCGCATGCGGCTGATCGGTGTGCCGGTCAGCGGCGAGGACGACAGTGATCTGGTGCTGCTCAACGACGAGGCACCGAATTTCTTCATTGCTCAGAGCGGCCTGCTGGTGGAATCCGGCGATGCGCCCGACCATCGCGCGACCTACCGCAGTGACCGCGACCGTTACGAGATGGGGCCGAATCAGGACACGCTCGAGGTACCCCTGACCTGGACCGGTGCCGACGGGCGCGAGGTGACCAAGGTCTACCGCTTCGAGCGTGGCCATTACCGCATCGGACTGACCCACGAGGTACGCAACAACGGCGGCCAGGCATGGACCGTCAGTCCGTATGCCCGGCTGTGGCGCACGCCCTTCGATCATGGCCAGGAGGCACCGTTCGCCTACAGTTTCACGGGCGTGGGCTGGCACGAGGCCAAGGCCGATGCTGACGGCTACCGGTTCGAGAAGGTGGCTGCCGAGGATCTCCCCGAGGAACCGCTGAAACAGCGCCAGGAAGGCGGCTGGGTCTCGGTGATGCAGCACTACTTCCTGGGGGCGATAATCCCGCCGGCCGGGGAGTCGGTAAGCCTCTACGCCAAGGCCAAGGCCGTCCCGGGTTCGACCGCGCCGGGCTTCGAGGCCGGGTACGTGGGCGCCCAGCGGGTGGTCGAACCCGGGCAGCGCACCACCATCAGCACCGAGCTATTCCTCGGGCCGAAGCTCCAGGACCGGCTGGAGGACGTCGCACCCGGGCTGGTGCTGACGGTGGATTACGGCATCTTCACGTTTCTTTCCAGCCCGCTGTTCTGGGTGCTGGAAAAGCTGCACGACTTGGTTGGCAATTGGGGCTGGTCGATCGTGCTGCTCACGGTGCTGATCAAGCTGGCGTTCTACAAGCTCTCGGAAACCCAGTTCCGCGCGATGGCGCGCATGCGCAAGTTCGCGCCGCGCATGCAGCAGTTGAAAGAGCAGTACGGCGATGACCGCCAGAAGCTCCAGGAAAAGATGATGGACCTCTACAAGAAGGAGGGCTTCAATCCCCTGGGCGGCTGCTGGCCGCTGCTGGTGCAGATGCCGGTGTTCATCGCCCTGTACTGGGTACTGCACGAATCGGTGGAACTGAGGCATGCCGACTTCATGCTGTGGATCAACGACCTGTCCAGTCCCGATCCCTACTACATCCTGCCCATTGCCTTCGGCCTGACGATGTTCGCCCAGCAGAAGCTGTCGGCCTCGTCCATGACCATGGACCCGATGCAGCAACGCATGATGCAGATCATGCCGATCGCGCTGTCGGTATTCTTCGCGTTCTTCCCCGCCGGGCTGGTGGTTTACTGGTTCACCAACAACCTGCTCTCGATCGGTCAGCAGTGGTACATCTACCGCAAGCTCGACCAGGAGGGCCTGGGCCAGGCCAGCGGGTAACCGCGTCTGGCCGACGGCGTGCCCGAGTCGGACACCATCGCCGCTGTCGCCACCCCGCCGGGCCGGGGCGGCATCGGGGTGGTTCGGCTGTCCGGGCCCGCTGTTCCCGCGATCGCCTGGGAATGGCTGGGCCGTTGCCCCTCACCACGCCGGGCCCAGCTCGCCGATTTCCGGGATGCCCAAAGCGGCCTGATCGACAGCGGTCTGGTGCTGTACTTCCCGGCCCCGGCCTCCTTCACCGGGGAGCATGTGCTGGAGTTGCAGGCCCACGGCGGCCCGGCGGTGATGGAATCGCTGCTGGCCCGTGCTCTGGAACTGGGCGCCCGGGTGGCCAATCCCGGCGAGTTTTCCCAACGGGCCTTTCTGAACGGCAAGCTCGACCTGGCCCAGGCTGAAGCGGTGGCGGATCTGATCGCCGCGGGCAGCCGCCAGGCCGCGGCCGCGGCGGCGCGCAGCCTGGCCGGGGCGTTTTCCCGCCGCGTCGCGGCCCTGGCCGAAGGCGTGATGCGCCTGCGGGTGCATGTCGAGGCCGCCATCGACTTCCCCGATGACGACGTGGATTTCCTGGCCGATCAGCGCATTGCCGATGATCTGGCTGGCCGGATCGACGAGCTGGCTCGGTTGCGCATCGAGACTGGTCGCGGCGCGGCGCTGCAGGAAGGGCTGCGCATCGCCATCCTGGGTGCGCCCAATGTCGGCAAGTCCAGCCTGCTCAACGCACTGGCCGGCCGCGACAGCGCCATCGTCACCGACGTCCCCGGCACCACCCGGGACGTGTTGCGCGAGACCCTGCACATCGACGGCCTGGCCCTGCATCTGGCAGACACCGCCGGTCTGCGGGAAACCGACGATGCGGTGGAGGCCGAGGGCGTGCGCCGGGCCCGGCGTGAAGCCGAACAGGCCGATTGCCTACTGCTGGTCACCGACGATCGTGACGGCGAATCACCCCGCCTGCCCCCGGGCCTGGACGGCCTGGCGTCGCCGCGTCTGCATCTGCGCAACAAGTGCGATCTCAGCGGCCGGGCGGCGGGGCCGCTGCCCGACGGCAGTCTGCGCCTGTCCGCGGTGCGCGGCGAGGGCATCGACGCGCTGCTGGAACGGTTGCGGGCGCAGGCCGGGCTGGGCGCGGGCGAGCCCGAGTTTCTGGCCCGCCGCCGACATCTGGCCGCGCTGGACCGGGCCGCCAGGGCCCTGGCCGAGGGTCGGACCCACCTGCAGGATCACGCCGCCGGCGAACTGCTGGCCGAGGAGCTGCGCGCGGCGCAGCAGGCACTCGGCACGATCACCGGCGAGGTCTCCAGTGAAGACCTGCTGGGGGAGATATTCTCCCGTTTCTGTATCGGGAAATAGCCGCTAGACTCGGCGGATGTTGTTCATCGATCTGATCCTGGGTGTGGTCGCCACCGGCTACGCTCACTGGGGGCTGCCGGCCACGGTCCGCAGCACCGGCCAGGTGGTGGTGGTGCGCAGCCTGCTGGCCTTCACCGGTCTGGGCACCGGACTGATCGCCATGAACAGCCTGACCGATCGGCCTGCGTGGCTGGCCTTCGCGGTCGGCTTCGGGGTGATCCACATCCCGGCGGCCGCGATCATTTATCTGAAGCGCCAGCGCTAGGCACCACCCGGATTTCGAACAGGCGCGGCCAGTACTTGCCGGTGACGAACAGACGGTCCGTCGCCGGGTCGTGGGCAATGCCGTTGAACACATCCACCTGGTAACCGGCCGGCAGCTGTTCGCGCAGCAGCGCGGCGTTGATAGTGCCCACCACCGCGCCGGATGCCGGATCGATGCGGGCGATCAGGTCGGTGCCGTAGACGTTGGCCCAGATCTGATCGTCGACCATCTCCAGTTCGTTGAGACGGCGGATCGGCTGGCCGTCGACGTGTACCGACAGGCGGGACTTCACCTCGAAACTGTCCGGGTCCAGGCGCTGCAGTTCATCGGAGCCGTCGCTCATGATCAGATGCTCGCCATCGTAGGTCAGGCCCCAGCCCTCGCCGGCATAGTCGAAGCGACCGACCCGTTCCAGCGTGTCGGCGTTGTAGATGAGCCCGCGTCCGGCCTTCCAGGTCAGCTGGATCAGGCGGTCGCCCACCCGCGCCAGGCCTTCCCCGAAACGGTCGCGGTCCAGCGAGACCGAGTGCTCGACCTCGCCGTTTTCCAGAGTGATGCGTCGCAGGGTGGATTCGCCGTAGCGGCCGGTGCTTTCCAGTAGATGGCCATCGTGCCAGATCAGGCCCTGGGTGTAGGCCCCGGGATCATGGGGATAACGGGCCGCGATCTCCACCGTGTACTGCACCGGCGTGGCCTCGGCTGCGAGACCCAGCGCCAGGCCCATCAGAATCGTCAGGCTGCGGCGCATGTCGCCCCTCTCGCGGCGGTAACCAGCGCCCGGAACAGCCGCTGCTGACGGCCCTGCCAGGGCAGGTATTCGGGATGCCACTGTACGCCCAGGCAGAATCCCCCATCCTCGGCCTCGATGCCCTGGGCAATGGCGTCGTCGTCGCGGGCGGTGATGCGAAGCCCGGTGCCGGGATTGGCCACCGCCTGGTGATGCAGGCTGTTCATCGACACCGTGGTGGCATCCAGGATCATGGCGAGGCGGCTGCCGTGGTCCAGCCGCACCCGTTTCGACGGCCACAGGCGCCGGCGATTGCTGGTGGTCCGGCGTCGACTGCGCAGGTCCTGATAAAGCGTGCCGCCCAGGGCAACATTGATCAGCTGAGCGCCGCGGCAGATGCCCAGCAGCGGCCGGCCGGCGGCCAGGGCGTTCCGGATCGTCCGCAGTTCGAAGGCATCCCGCCCGGAATCGGGGGCCGCCGGCGGGTGCTCGCCCAGCGCATCATAGAGCGCCGGGGCGATATCTTCGCCACCGCCGATGATCATGCCGTCCGGGTGAATATCGTCGCCCGGACGGTTCGGCGTCAGCCGCATCGCCCGACCCCCGGCACGGGCTACTGCCAAGCGGGTGAACCACCAGGCCGGTACCGCATGGCCGTCGGGCCCGGTCACGCCGATCAGCGGTCGTCGGGCACCCATGCCCATTCTCCGGCCTGATCGGCCCAGTTGCCGACCAGCCCGGATAGCCACTTGTCGCGGTGCGCCCGATAGGCGATGCAGGCCTCTTCCAGCGCCGCCGGATCGGCGGCCAGATGTTCCACTGCCAGCCAGTGTTGCCAGGGCTGGATCAGCTGCCAGTCGGGATTCTCGATCTCGCAGTTGGGCAGGCGGTAATGCAGGGTGGGCCGTGCGTTCACCAGCTGATCGTCGATCACGGCGTCCACCCGCGCCGCATCCAGGTGCCGCCACAGCGGCAGCATGTCCAGCGCCCGGTTGCGGGTGGGATTGTGGGTCAGGTAATCGTCGATCAGTGCCCCCAGATCCGGCGTCCCGGTTTCCAGCAGTCGGTCCACGTAGGCTCTGGGAAATGGCTGGATATAGGGAAACACCCGGCGCGAGATGTCCACCCGCGAGACCTTCTGCAGCCAGTCGAACAGCACCGCGAACGAGCGCAGATAGGCATGGATGGTGGCCGCGTCCAGCGCGGGCAGTTCCGGATTCAGGTGCAGGCCGAAGGCGTAGATCGGCGAGTCGTCGGTGCCGCGGGCCCCGGCTTCGCGCAGCGCCGTGATCAGCGGCTCCAGCTCGCCCAGCCGGTCGATCGGCACTGGCGGGCCGACGATCTCGAACGGCACGACCTGCTTGGCCACTGCCGCCAGCAGGTCCTCGGACAACCGCTCGATGTCGGCCGCGGGCTGGTCGCGGCGGCCCAGCTTCTTGAGGTAGGCGTAGTCCAGTTCGATGCCGAAATCGCCGAGCGCGGTCTCGCGCACCTTGTACTCGTAGGGGCTGATCGGGTCGATCTCGCCGCCGAGCACGGATTTGACGATGCGCACGATCGTCTCGATGCCCAGGCCGGAGAACTCGAGTTCTACCCCCACCCGCCGGGGCTGGCCATGCTCGTTGTCCATCCGTGGTGCCCGCCAGTGTTCGGGCGTTGCGGGCGCGAGCCCCGCTGGCTGACTAGTCGACACGGCGGCGTCTCCGGATGTGGACAGGAAAGTCGCGATGGTAGCGCAACCACCCGATCTGGCGGTTTCTAAAACTCCGGGGCTTCGTTAGAGTGAGCGACCTGATCCTACCCAGTGACGGCGTGAGCCGCGCGCGTGACATGACCCAAACAATGCCGCCGTCCCGCGATATCCTGCCGGATCAGGATATCGATCCCGAAGAAACCGGGGAGTGGCTGGCCGCACTGGAGGCGGTGATCGAAGTCGAGGGGCCGGCCCGGGCCCATCAGCTACTGGAAGCGCTGATCGAGAAGTCCCGCCGCTCCGGCGCCTACATCCCGTTTTCGCCTTACACGGCCTACATCAACACCATCCCTGCACACCGCGAGGCCCGTTCGCCCGGCGATCCGGCGGTGGAATGGCGCATCCGCTCCATCATCCGCTGGAATGCCATGGCCATGGTGGTTCAGGCCAACCGCCACCACGAGGGCGTGGGGGGCCACATCGCCAGTTTCGCCTCTGCGGCCACGCTCTACGACGTGGGCTTCAACCATTTCTGGCATGCGCCCAGTGACGATCACGGCGGGGATCTGGTCTACATCCAGGGACACTCGGCCCCGGGCATCTACGCCCGGTCGTTCCTGGAGGGCCGGCTGGACGAGGATCAGCTGCACAATTTCCGCGCCGAAGTGGGCGGCACCGGACTATCCAGCTATCCCCACGCCTGGCTGATGCCCGATTACTGGCAGTTCGCCACCGTGTCGATGGGCCTGGGCCCGATCACTGCCATCTACCAGGCCCGCTTCATGAAGTACCTGGAGAACCGCGGAGTCAGCAACACAGCGGGCCGCAAGGTGTGGTGCTTCTGCGGCGATGGGGAGATGGACGAGCCGGAGTCCATGGGTGCGATCGACATCGCCGCCCGCGAGGGGCTGGACAACCTGATCTTCGTGGTCAACTGCAATCTGCAGCGGCTGGACGGCCCGGTGCGGGGCGACGCCAAGATCATCCAGGAACTGGAGGGCGCTTTCCGCGGCGCCGGCTGGAACGTGATCAAGGTGATCTGGGGTGCGCTCTGGGACGGCCTGCTGGCCCAGGACCACGACGGCAAGCTGGTCCAGCGCATGAACGAGGCGGTGGACGGCGAATACCAGGCCTACAAGGCCAATGGCGGGGATTACACCCGCAAGCATTTCTTCGGCAAGTATCCCGAGCTGGAGCGCATGGTCGCCGCCATGTCCGACGAGGATGTCCGCCGGCTCAACCGCGGTGGCCACGACCCGCACAAAGTGTACGCCGCCTACCACGAGGCGGTGAACAATGCCGGCGGCCGCCCCACCGTGATCCTGGCCAAGACGGTCAAGGGCTATGGCATGGGCGAGGCCGGCGAGGGCCAGAACATCACCCATCAGCAGAAGAAGATGGGCGAAACCGCGCTCAAGGAATTCCGCGACCGCTTCGAGATCCCAGTGTCGGACGACGATATCGCCGAGGCCCCGTTCTACAAACCGGCCGAGAATTCCGAGGAAATTCGGTATCTCAAGGAACGCCGCGAGGCGCTGGGCGGCTACCTGCCGCAGCGGCGCCAGGACTGGGAAACGCTGGAAATTCCGCCGCTGTCGACTTTCGACAAGCTGCTGCAAGATTCGGGCGGCCGCGAGATGTCCACCACCATGGCGTTCGTGCGCATCCTGCAGCTGCTGACCCGCGACAGGAACGTGGGCAAGCGGGTGGTGCCGATCGTGCCCGACGAGGCCCGCACCTTCGGCATGGAAGGCATGTTCCGGTCACTGGGGATCTACTCGCCCGTGGGGCAGCTGTTCACCCCCGAGGATTCCGAACAGCTGGCCTACTACAAGGAGGCCGTGGACGGCCAGATCCTGGAGGAGGGCATTACCGAGGCGGGGTCGATGTCCTCGTTCATTGCCGCCGGCACGTCGTACTACAACCACGGCGTGGCGATGATCCCGTTCTACATTTTCTACTCGATGTTCGGGTATCAGCGGGTGGGCGATCTGTGCTGGGCGGCGGGCGACATGCGGGCCCGCGGCTTCCTGCTGGGTGGCACTGCCGGGCGCACCACCCTCAACGGCGAGGGTCTGCAGCATCAGGACGGACACAGCCAGCTGCTGATGCACACCATCCCCAACTGCCGCGCCTACGACCCGACCTTCGCCTACGAGCTGGCGGTGATCGTGCATGACGGTATGCGGCGCATGTTCGTCGAGCACGAGGATGTGTACTACTACCTCACCGTGATGAACGAGAACTACGAGCATCCGGCTTTGCCGGAGGGCGTGGCGGACGGCATCGTCCGCGGCATGTACCGCTTCTCGGAGGGTGACAAGCGCCTCAAGACGCGGGTGCAGCTGCTGGGCTCCGGCACCATCCTGCGCGAATCGATTGCTGCGGTGGATATGCTGGCCGAGGACTGGAAGGTCGCGGCGGACGTCTGGAGCGTGCCCAGCTTCGGCGAACTTCGCCGCGACGGCCTGGCCGCGGAACGCTGGAACACGCTGCATCCGGAGGAAGAACCCCGCGCCAGCTATGTCGCCCAGTGCCTGGCCGAGGCGGCGGGGCCGGCGGTGGCGGCTACCGATTACATGAAGGCCTACGCTGATCTGATCCGGCCATTCGTGCCCATGCCCTATTACACGCTGGGCACTGACGGCTACGGTCGGTCGGATACCCGCGAGGCCCTGCGCAACCACTTCGAAGTGGATCGGCGCTGGATTACCGTCACCGCCCTCAAGGCGCTGGCCGATGCCGGGGAAGTCGAACGCAGCACCGTGGCCGAAGCGATCCGCAAGTACGGCATCGATCCCGACAAGCCCGAGCCGGTGACGGTCTGAGCGTGCCGGTACCGGAACGACAGAAATCGCCAACCGCAAAGGTCGCGAAGTGAGGTTTCTGCTGATGCGTAAGGTTTTCTCTGCGTCTTTTGCGCCCTTTGCGGTTACAACAAGAGTTTCGCGATGAGCACGGAAATCAGGGTGCCGGACATTGGGGACTTCGACGCTGTCGAGGTGATTGAAGTCCTGGTGTCGGCTGGCGACGCGATCGAGAATGAGCAGCCGCTGATCACGCTGGAATCGGACAAGGCGACCATGGAAGTCCCGGCCACGGCCGCCGGCAAGGTGGCCGAGGTCCGCGTGAAGGAAGGCGACAAGGTCGCCGAGGGCGACGTGATCGTGATCCTCGAGGACAGCGGTGGCGATGCGGAAGACGAAGGCACCGCAGATGCTGCCGAAGATGCCGATGAGAAGGCGAGCGATAGCGGCCGGGCAAGCGCGGCCGAGCAGGAGGCGACAACGCCACCCGCCAGTAGCCAACCCGAAACCCGGAACGCATCGCGTGAAACCGCCGATGGTGTCGACGCCCGGCCCTCCGCCCCCGGCAAAGCGGCCCACGCCTCCCCGGCCGTTCGCAAGTTCGCCCGCGAACTGGGCGTCGATCTGTCCCGGGTGGAGGGCACGGGCCCCAAGAACCGCATCCGCAAGGAGGACGTCCAGCAGTTCGTGAAGCAGGCGGTCTCCGGTGCGGGCGCCACGCCCGCTGCCGCATCCGGTCTGCCGGCGCAGCCGGACGTGGACTTCTCGCAGTTCGGCGAGACCGAAACGGTCGCGCTGTCCCGCATCCGCAAGCTGTCGGCGAAGGCCCTGCATGCCAGCTGGCTGCGCATTCCGCATGTCACCCAGTTCGACCAGGCCGACATCACCGACCTCGAAGCCTTCCGCAAGAATCAGAAGTCGCGGGCCGAAAGCGAAGGGGTCAAGCTGACGATGCTGGCGTTCCTGCTCAAGGCGGCCGGCGTCACCCTGGCGGAATTTCCGGACCTCAACAGTGCGCTGGCCGCCGACGGTGAACACCTCATCCGCAAGCACTACTACAACGTGGGCGTGGCGGTGGACACCGACAACGGGCTGGTGGTGCCGGTGATCCGGGACGTGCTGAACAAGGGCGTATTCGATCTTGCCCACGAACTGAGCGAGGTGTCTGACCGGGCCCGCAACGGCAAGCTGAAAGGCGCGGATCTGCAGGGTGGCTGTTTCTCCATCTCCAGCCTGGGCGGCATCGGCGGCACGGCGTTCACGCCCATCGTAAACTCGCCCGAGGTCGGGATTCTCGGCGTGTCCCGCGCGGCAATGCAGCCGGTGTGGAACGGCAGCGAGTTCGTGCCACGCCTGATGCTGCCGTTGTCGCTCTCCTACGACCACCGGGTAATCGACGGCGCCGTGGCGGCCCGCATCACTGGCTTCCTGGCTGACGTGCTGGGCGATATCCGCAAGCTGTTGCTGTGAGCACGGCTGCGCGATGCTGTCGTGGGTTTCAAGTTCGCCGCGCCGATCAGCGCGGCATCGGTAATGGCTGAACGATGAGCCAGGAAATCAAGGTTCCGGACATTGGCGACTTCGACGCCGTCGAGGTGATCGAGGTACTGGTGGCGGTGGGCGACGAGGTGGCGGAAGAGCAGCCGCTGATCACGCTCGAATCCGACAAGGCCACCATGGAGGTTCCGGCGACGTCTGCCGGCAGGATCGCCGAGGTCAGGGTCAAGGAAGGTGACAAGGTTGGTGAGGGCGACGTGATTGTTGTCCTGGAGGACAGCGGTGGCGGTGCAGAAGAAAAAGAAACCGCAGATTCCGCCGATGACGCAGGCAAGAACAAAGACAAGGAAAACCAGTCAGCGGCGGCTCCGGTAGCGCCACGCGCCAGCACCCAACAGGAAACTCAAAACAGGAAACACGAAACGAGCGCCGAAGGTGCGCCCGACTGCGACCTGATCGTCCTCGGCGCCGGGCCCGGCGGCTACACCGCGGCTTTCCGCGCGGCCGACCTCGGCCTTGATGTTGTACTGGTGGAACGCTACCCCGCTCTCGGCGGCGTTTGCCTGAATGTCGGCTGCATTCCCTCGAAGGCGCTGTTGCACGCCGCCAAGGTGGTGGATGACGCCGCCGTTATGGCTGACAAGGGTATTCGTTTCGGCAAGCCGGAAATCGAGCTCGACAAGCTCATGTCCTGGAAGACGTCGGTGGTCGAACGGTTGACCAGCGGCCTGGTGGGACTGGCGAAGAAGCGCAAGGTCCGGGTCCTGCAGGGCACGGCCCGCTTTGCGGACGCGCACCGCGTGGTTATCGAACACGCGGGCGAGACACAGCACCTGAGCTTTGCCCACGCCATCGTGGCGGCCGGGTCGGAAGCGGTGATGCTGCCGGACCTGCCGGAGGACGAGCGCATTGTGACCTCAACAGGCGCCCTGTCACCGACCGACCTGCCCGACAGTCTGCTGGTGATTGGCGGCGGCATCATCGGGCTGGAGATGGCCAATGTCTACGCATCGCTGGGCAGCAAGGTGGATGTGGTGGAGATGACGCCGGACCTGATTCCGGGCGCCGACCGCGATCTGGTCAAGCCGCTGGCCAGGCGCATGGCGCAGCGCTGCCGGCACTTGTGGACCAGCACGAAAGTCACCGGAGTGAAGGCCAATCCGAAGTCGCTGACCGTCTCTTTCGACGGCAAGGATGCGCCGGATTCCGAGCGCTATGACCGGGTGCTGGTGGCGGTCGGCCGGCGGCCCAACGGCGGGCGCATCGGCGCCGATGCCGCCGGCGTTGCCGTCGACGAGCGCGGTTTCATTGCCGTCGATGCCCAGTGCCGGACCAATGTCGGCCACATCTTCGCCATCGGTGATATTACCGGGGAGCCACAACTGGCCCACCGCGCCAGCCACATGGGCAAGGTGGCCGCGGAAGTGGCTGCCGGGCACAAGGCCGGTTTCGACGCCATCGGGATTCCCTCCGTGGTCTACACCGATCCGGAAGTGGCCTGGGTCGGGGTGACCGAGAAACAGGCCAAGGCCGACGGCATCGCGGTGAAAAAGGGCAGCTTCCCCTGGGCGGCCAGCGGCCGGGCCCTGGGCATGGGCGTCGACGAGGGGCTGACCAAGATCCTGTTCGACGGCGAGACCGGCCGGGTGGTCGGCGCCGGTGCCGTGGGGCCGGGGGCGGGCGAACTGATTGCCGAACTGGGTCTGGCCATTGAAATGGGCGCGGACGCCGAGGACATTGCCCTGACCGTGCATGCCCACCCGACGCTGTCGGAAACCGTGGGCATGGCGGCCGAGGCCTCCCTGGGCACGCTCACCGACCTGTACCTGCCCAAACGGGGCTGATGACGGGCGCCCTCAGGCGTTGTCGATGGTCAGCTCGCTACTGCCCGGCAGGCGTGTCACCAGATCCTTGTCCACCAGCTTGGACGGGGTGTAGGCCCCGCCCTCGACCTCGTTATCGAGCAGGTGCCGGCTGACCGCGATGGCGCCGTCGATGGTGACGGTGTAGCCGTTGGCAGTCTTCACCCGGGCCACCCGGGTGTCGCCGCCGGCGTTGACCGCCTCGCCCCAGACGAACGTCGGCTGGCGTTCGCGGGTGGCGGCGTCGGGGCCGGTAACCCGCTTGCCGACCTGCCCCTTGAGAAACGCCTGCACCGGTGACAGCCCGAGCACCGGGCGTACCCAGTTGAGGCGCTTGACCTTCTTCACCAGACCGGGTGACGCGGGGATGTAGACCTCGATGTCGGGAATACCGGTGGTGTACCAGGCGGTGGCCACGTCGCCCCAGGGAATGGTCATGGCCAGTTTCTCGCCGTCGCCGAAGTCGATGCGGCGCACGCCGAAGGCCAGCGGCACGGTGGTGATGCCCCCGCCCTTGCGCACCTTGCCGCCCCCGGCCAGCCCTTCCACCGAGGACTTGGCCGTGCCCGGCGACATGCCGGAGCGGGAATCGAAGCCCAGGGTCAGCCGGGTGGCGTCCGGCAGAACGTCGGCCAGATGGGCGGCCACGCAGTCGGTGGGAATCACGTCGAATCCCACGCCCGGGCACAGCGCTACGCCGGCCTCGCGGGCCAGCCAGTGCTGGCTGAAGGCGTGCTCGAACACCGCGATTTCGCCGGTGATGTCCAGATAATGCGTACCGCTGGTGATGCAGGCCTCGACCATCGGGGCCGAGGTCGCCGAGAACGGCCCGGCGCAATGCAGCAGCACGTCCACCTCGGCCAGCTCGCCGGCCAGGGCGATGGGGTCATCCAGCCCGAAGGCGCGGTGCGCCAGCCCCAGTTCCTCGCCCAGCGCCGCCACCGACGCCGCGTTGCGGCCGGCCAGTATCGGGGTGAGTCCCTGGCGGCTCGCCTCGCGGGCGATCAGTTCGCCGGTATAGCCGTTGGCCCCGTAGATCATCCACTGCTTGTTCGACATTGCCGCGTTCCTATTGCGTGAAGCCGCGCGTGGCCTTGAGCACCGCCCGGAAAAATCCTTCCGGCGTGAGCCGCTTGAACCAATACTGCCGCCGTTCGGTGGCGTTGGGAATCACCATGAAGCGCCCGCCGGCCACGGCGGCATGTACCGCCTCGGCCACGTCGTCGGCGGTGATCGGGCTGCGTTCCATGAGCTTGCGCAGCACCTGCTGCTGGCGGGGGTGATGGGTACGGAAATTGTCCATCAGATTGGTCTGGAAAAAGGCCGGACAGACCACGCTGACGCCGACGTCGCGGTCGTGCTCCTCGCCGCGCAGGGTTTCCGACAGCGACAGCACCCCCGCCTTGACGACGTTGTAGGCTGCCATCCCCGGCGATGAGGCGATGGCGGCGAACGAGGCCACATTCACCACGTGGCCCCGCGACGCCCGCACCAGCGGAAGCGCGTGACGGCAGCCGTTGACCACCCCCATCAGGTTGATGTCGATCAGCCAGCGCCAGTCGTCCGCCGGGGTATCGGCCACCGTGCCGGCCGCGGCCACCCCGGCGTTGTTCACCCAGACGTCCACGCCGCCCCAGGCCTCGGTCAGCGCCTCGACCAGCGCCGCGTAGTCGGCCTCGTTCCGGGTATCCAGCGCGCGGGCCAGGCTTTCACCACCGGCGGTCTCGACCTCCGCGGCCACGGCGTCAGTGCGCTCGGGGGCGATGTCGGTGACCGCCACCCGGGCGCCGTCACGCGCATAGCGAAGTGCAATGGCGCGACCGAGACCGCTGCCGGCGCCTGTGATGGCAATGCGGGTGGGCGAGGTCTGATTCATGCTGACGCCGTGCGTTGCGGAATGCTATTTTTCGAGATTACCACGGCATCATTCATCTATCGAACGTTCGTCCGATATTGACGGGCCGGGCGACAGCGATTACCGTCCGCTCATGACCACTCTCACGCTCATCCGCCACGGGCAGGCCTCCTTCGGGCAGGCCAACTACGACGAGCTCTCGCCGCTCGGGCAGCGCCAGGCGCGTCTGACCGGCGCGCATCTGGCCCGCGTTGGCGCCGAGTTCGACGTGTGGCTGGCGGGCGATCTGCAGCGCCAGCAGCACACCGGCCGGCTGGCCGCCGAGGCCACCACGGCGGGCGGCGCGCCGACAGTAGAGCGGGAATCGGCCTTCAATGAATACGATGCCGACGGCATCTTCCGCGCCTATCTGCCCATGGTGCTGGGAGAGCAGCCCGAACTGGGCCAGCGCCAGCGGGAGCTGTTCACCGACCAGCGGTTGTTCCAGCGGGCCTTCGAGGGCGTGACGGCCAAGTGGCTGGCCGACACCCCGCACGACTCCCGGCCATTCGAGAGCTGGAGCCACTTCCGTGCCCGGGTCGAGGACGGCCTCGACCGCCTGCACCGCGACCACGACCGAAGCGCCCGGCTGGTTGCCTTCACCTCGGGCGGACCGGTCTCGGTGGCGGTGGCCAGTTGCCTGGGACTGTCCCCGGCCCAGACCGTCGAACTCAATTGGGTCGTATTCAATGCCTCTGTCACCGAGCTGCGATCCACCCGGTCCGGCTGGCGGCTGATGGGCTTCAATAACACCACTCATCTGCGTCTGGAAAACGATCCGGACGTGATCACGCTGCGATAGCGCAGGAGGACGCCATGGATTTTTCTGTTTCCGATAGCACCCGCGAGATGCTCGACAAGGCCCAGGCCTTCGTCGACGACCGGCTGATCCCGCTGGAACCCGAGGTCATGGGCCGTGACTGGCCCGACATCGAGCCGCAGCTCAACGAGTTGCGCGCCGAGGTCAAGAAGATGGGCATGTGGGCCCCCAATCTCCCGGCCGAGGTAGGCGGCATGGGCCTGTCACTGATGGACCTCGCCCTGTTGTCCGAAGTGATGGGCCAGACCCCGTTCGGGCATTTCTCGTTCGGGGCGCAGGCGCCCGATGCCGGCAACATGGAACTGCTGCTGGAATTCGGTACCGAGGACCAGAAGGAGCGCTTCCTCAAGCCGCTGGCTGCCGGCGAGATCCGGTCGTGTTTCTCCATGACCGACAAGAACACCGCCGGCTCCAACCCCACCCTGCTCAAGGCCACCGCCGTGCGCGACGGCGACGAGTACGTGATCAACGGCCACAAGTGGTTCACGTCGTCCTATGACGGCTCCGCGTTCACGGTGGTGATGGCGGTGACCAATCCCGAGGCCGAGAAACATCTTCGGGCCTCGATGATCATCGTGCCCTCGGATCAGGACGGGGTGGAGTTCGTGCGCAACGCCCCGGTGATGGGCCACCCGGGCAGCGGCTGGTTCAGCCATGCGGAACTGAAGTATCACGATGTCCGGGTGCCGGCGGCCAATATGCTCGGGCCGGAAGGCCAGGGCTTCCTGCTGGCGCAGAAGCGGCTGGGGCCGGGGCGCATCCACCATTGCATGCGCTGGCTGGGCATCTGCAAGCGGGCGCAGAAGCTGCTGTGCCGCCGGGCGCTGGAACGCGAGGTGGCCGACGGCCAGATGCTGGCCGATCAGCAGGCGGTGCAGTTCTGGATTGCCGAGAATGCCGCCGAGATCGAAGCGGCCCGGTCGATGGTGCTCAAGGCCGCCTGGACCGGCGACACCTACGGCTTCAAGGCCGCCCGCAACGAGATCGGCATGATCAAGTATTTCGTGGCCGGGGTGCTGCAGCGGGTGGTCGACCGGGCGCTGCAGGCGCACGGGGCGCTGGGCATGACCGACGACACGGTGCTGGCCTGGTACTACCGCGAGGAACGGGCCGCCCGTATCTATGACGGCCCGGACGAGGTGCACAAGCGCACCGTGGCCCGCCACGAGCTGGGCCGGGCGATGGCCTCGGGCTGATAGCGCGTGGTGCCGGCCGTGGCCAACCGCCGGGCGGCGGATGAACTGCGGGCGTTCCGGCGCGATGCCGGGGTGTCCATGACCGAGCTGTGCCGGGCGATCTACGCCGAACACGGCGACAGCGTGTCGGTGCAGAACGAAACCATCGCCGTGGCCAATCTGGCCAGAATTGTCGATGCCACCCTGGCCATCGCCAATCGCAAGGGGTTCGCGGCTATGAGCCTGCGGGACCTGGCGCGGCGCACCGGGCTGTCACTGGGCGGGCTCTACGCCTACTTCCAGAGCAAGGACGAACTGGTGGCGGTGATCCAGCGCCAGGGGCAGCGGCAGATCGAGCAGGTGCTGCGCCGGCAGGTGGATCAGCATGTTACCGCCCGTGCCCGGCTGGACGAGGCCATCCGGGCCCACGTGTTGCTCAGCGAGATCCTGCGGCCGTGGTTCGTGTTCCTCTACATGGAAGCCCGCCATCTGGGGCAGGCCGAGCGCCGCCAGGCGGTGGCGATGGAGGAGGCCACCGAGGAAATCTTCGCCGCCATCATCCGGGAAGGTCAGGCCGACGGCAGTTTCCGCGACACCGACGCGCTGGCCGCCGCCGCCATGCTCAAGGCGGTGCTGCAGGACTGGTATCTCAAGCACGGCAAGCACGGCCGCCGCGGCCAGACCGCCGCGGGCTATGCTCGTGCCGTGCAGGAACTGGCGACGCGCTATCTGGCGCCCACGCCCATGGAGGAAATCACCGTATGACCGAAATCGATCACGCCACCGACATTCGCGAGGGCGAGGACCTGGATACCGCCGCGCTCGCGGCCTATTTCCGTGACGCCGCGCCGGAACTGGCGGGGGATCTGGCCATCCGCCAGTTTCCCGGCGGCGCGTCCAACCTGACCTACTCGCTGCAGGCCAATGGCCGCGAGTATGTGCTGCGGCGCCCGCCGTTCGGCAGCAATGTCGCCTCGGCCCACGACATGGGCCGGGAATTCGAGGTGCTCTCGCGGCTTCAGGGGGTGTTCGAGTACGCCCCGCGGCCGGTGGTCCACTGCACCGACGAGAGCGTGATCGGCGCCGAGTTCTACGTGATGGAGCGTCTCACCGGCATCATCGTCCGCCGTGATCTGCCGGAGGGCATGAGCCTGTCGGCCGACCAGGCCGCGCGGCTGTGTGAATCGCTGCTGGACGTCCAGGCGGAACTGCACACCATTGATGTCGAGGCCGCGGGCATGGCCGATTTCGGCAAGCCCGCCGGCTATGTCGAGCGCCAGATTCGCGGCTGGAACAAGCGCTTTCGCAACGCCCGCACCGACGATGTGCCCGACTGCGAGCCGATCATGGCCTGGCTGGAGGACAAGATGCCGTGTGATCCCGGTCGGGCGGCAATCATCCACAACGATTACAAGCTGGACAACGTGGTGCTCGACCCGGCCGACCCGACCCGCATCATCGGCGTGCTGGACTGGGAGATGGCCACCCTGGGTGATCCGGTGATGGATTTCGCCTGCTCCATGTCCTACTGGGTGCAGGCCGATGATCCGGAAACCCTGCAGGGGGTACGCATGGGCCCGACCAACCTGCCGGGCATGCTCACCCGCGATCAGATGCTGGCCCGGTACCGGGAACGCACGGGTCTCGACGTCGATAACTGGGATTTCTACTACGTGTTCGGCGTGTTCCGGCTGATCGCCATCGTCCAGCAGATCTACAAGCGCTACAAGGAAGGCAAGACCCAGGACGAGCGGTTCAAGGCATTCCGGATATTCGTGCCGGTGCTGGGTGATGTCTGCCAGCGTGTGATCGACCAGTCGCGGCTTTGAACCACGTATACGCGACACGAACTACGAACCGCGAAGGGCGCAACGGAGAAGCGAAAAGAATTGCTTTGCGACCTTTGCGGTTAAGAAATTCAACGCATGGAGTTTCCGATGACCGATAACACCTTCGATCTCACCGGCAAGACCGCCGTCATCACCGGCGCCTCGCGCGGGATCGGCGAGGCCGCCGCCCACCTGTTCGCCCGCCACGGCGCCCATGTGGTGGTGTCCGCGCGCAAGGCGGAAGGCTGCGAAGCGGTGGCCCAGGCTATCCGTGACGCCGGTGGCCAGGCCACCGCCATGCCCTGTCACATCGGTGACCCGGCGGCCATGGACGCCTTCTTCGCCGACATCGAGAGCCGCTTCGATCGGCTCGACATCATGGTCAACAATGCCGCCACCAATCCCAGCTTTGGCCACATCCTGGACACCGACCTGGCCGCGGTAGGCAAGACGCTGGATGTCAACGTGCGCGGTTACTTCTACGCCTGCCAGCTGGCCGGCCGGATCATGAAGAAACAGGGCGGCGGGGCCATCGTCAACAATGCCTCCATCGCGGGGCTTACCCCCGGGCAGATGATGGGTATCTACTCGGTGACCAAGGCGGCGGTGATCAACATGACCAAGGCCTTCGCCAAGGAATGCGGCCAGTTCGGCATTCGCGTCAACGCCGTGGCGCCGGGCGTGACCGACACCAAGTTCGCCTCGGCGCTGGTCCACAACGAGCAGGTGCTCAACCAGTTCCTGCCCACCATTCCGCTGGGCCGGGTGGCCGAGCCGGCGGAAATCGCCCCCGCCATCCTGTTCCTGGCCAGCCCGGCGGCGAGCTATGTCAGCGGCTCGGTCTACGTGGTGGACGGCGGCTCCATCGCCTGATTGTCGCCCCCTCTGGTTCATCCCAAGGAGTTATCTCGCATGCGTCTGCATCAATTCGCCCAGTCCCCCAACCCGCGCCGCGTGCGCATCTTCATGGCCGAAAAGGGCATCCAGGACGTTGAACTCGTGGAAGTGGACATCCGCGCCGGCGAGAATCTGTCGGATGCCTATCGGGCCAAGAACCCGCTCGGAGTGGTGCCGACCCTGGAGCTGGACGACGGCACTTGCATCGGCGAATCGGTCGCCATCTGCCGGTATCTGGAGGGCATAAAGCCGGAACCGTCACTGTTCGGCAGCGATCCGGTCAGCCAGGGCCGGATCGAGATGTGGAACCGCGGGGTGGAATTCAACGTGCTGCTGCAGGTGGCGATGAGCTTCCGCAACCTGTCGGGCATCTTTGCCGACCGCGAAAAGACATCCAAGGAATTCGGTGAGATCAGCCTGGAGCGTCTGGCCCAGGGGTTCGATCTGCTCGACCGGCGGCTGGCGGAAACCGAGTTCATGGCCGGCGACAGCTTCTCGGTGGCGGATATCACCGCCCTGTGCAGCGTGGATTTCGCCAGTGTGGTGAAGGTGCCGGTGGATGATCAGCGGCCGAACCTGCAGCGCTGGCATCAGGTGGTGTCGGCGCGCCCCAGTGCCGGGGCCTGAGCGTGTCGATGCCGCGCGGCCGGGCGAGAGCTGCGCATTCGGGTGGGTCGCCAGCGTGCTTGCTCCGGTAGCGTGGTTTGGGGAGAGGTGCTGCCGCTGACCCGCGTAGCACGCTGACCGACGATTCCGGTCGGCAACAATACCAATCACCGCGAGCGGGGGACCGGACCATGACACGCGTCGTGTTCAATTATTGCCTGGCCGCCATGGCCGTGGTCTGGAGTTCGGCCGGCTTTACCGGCGCCGGCTATTTCCCGAACGGCTGGGGTGCCATCAGCAAGGGGACGGCCGGCGCCGGCATCGCGCTGGGCGGGGATACGCCCCTGGTGGGCGCCAACAACCCGGCGGGTATCGTTACCGTCCCGGATCGGGCCCTGCAGTTCGATCTGCTCCTGCTGCATGCGAGACCCGCCTTCGAACCCGGGGCATTCGACCCCCCGGCGGAGCCGCCGCCCGGCAGCTTTCCCCTGCGTCCGGGGGGCGTGAGATCCGACCCGGAGGTGCCGCTGGATGTGTTCACCATCCCCCAGGGCGGGATGAACTGGCGAATCGACGAGCGTTCGGCATTCGCACTGGTGCTTTACGCCAATGGTGGCCTGAATACCACCTACGACGACTTCGACAATCCCACCTGCCCGGAAGAAACCAGCGGGAAAGGCATCTACTGCGCGGGGGGCGCCGGCATCGACCTGGCCCAGTTTTTTCTGGCCCCGACCTACGCGCGCCAGATCACGGACCGTTTGCGCCTGGGCATCGCGCCGATTGTTGCCATCGAAACCATCCAGTTCGAGGGACTGGCGGCGTTTGCCGCGGCCTCCCGTGCGCCGGACAGTCTGTCCGACAATGGCCACGATTATTCACTGGGCTACGGGGCCAAGCTGGGCGCACAGTTCGAGGCGCCTTATGGCCTGGCATTCGGTGCCGTCTACCAGACCAAAATCCGCGTCGACGAGTTCGATGATTACCAGGGGATACTGCCGGATCGCGGGCGGCTCGACATTCCCGCCTATGCAAGCCTCGGCGTCGCCTGGCAGATGGACGCAATGTGGACGCTGTTGTTCGACGTGCAGCGGGTCTTCTACAGCGATGTCTCCGGGCAGGGTAATGAGCCCGACAATCCCGGCCTGCTGGGTTCGGTCGGCGGGCCCGGCTTCGGCTGGGAGGACAGCAGCGCCTACAAGGTGGGCGTCCGATACCAGCCGCCCGGCGCCTGGACCTGGCGGGCGGGATACGCCTACGTCCCCGATCCGCCGGTTGATCAGGATGAGCTATTCTTCAACATCCTTGCCCAGAGCATTCTCAAGCACAAGGTCGCGGCCGGCGCCAGCTGGCGACACAGCGAGCGGGTCTCGCTGGATTTGTCCCTGCTGGTCTCGTTCAAGAACGACATCGGCGGCCCCAACGCCCGTTTTCCGGAACAGAACATCAATGCTTCGGTGGAAGGCTACGAGCTCGATCTGAGCTGGCGATACCGCTTCTGATTGCCGTGACGACTCATGGCTTGGGCAGCAGGTTCCCTGCGAATGCGATGCCGCGATCCAGCCAGGCGGCCAGGTCGGCGTCGTCCTCGATCCCGGCGGGGTCGACGGTGACGAACCCCCGCATCGGACGCCCGGTGAAGTCCATCTTCCGGGCATGGGGCAGTGCCAGTGCGGCCTCCCAGGCGGCCGGGCCGACGCGCACCACTAGCTCATCGCCCAGCACGGCAGCCAGCATGTTGCCGTTGATGAAGAAGGCCAGACCGCCGAACATCGCCCGCGACTCGATGAAGGCATGGTCACGCAAGCAATCCGCAATGCGCTCGGTCAACCCGGTGTCATAGGCCACGTTCAGGCTCCCTTGAGCAATCGGGCAATCCGGACGGTTGCTCCGCCTGCTTTCATGGCGGATGCTACGCCGTCGCCCGATCCGGGCACACAGTTTTCAAACGCCGACGCGGTGCGCGTCGGTCAACAGGAGGAGACCACATCATGAAGTTGCTCAATTCGCTAGGCCCCAATCCCCGACTGGTGCGCATGTTCATGCACGAGAAAGGCATCGAGCTGCCGCAGGTCGATCACGATCTGCTGGGCGGCGAGAATCGTGGCGACGCGTTCGTGAAAAAGAACCCGGCCGGTCAGATCCCGGCGCTGGAACTGGATGACGGCACCGTGATCGGCGAAACCGTCGCCATCTGCGAGTACCTTGAGGAAAAGCACCCCAGCCCGGCCCTGGTCGGCAGCACGCCGGAAGAGCGGGTCAATACCCGCATGTGGGTGCGCCGGGTGGAGCTCAACATCACCGAGTTCCTGCTCAACGGCTTCCGTTTCGCCGAGGGTTACGACCTGTTCAAGGATCGCACGATGTGCCTGCCCGAGGCCGCCGACGGCCTGAAGAAGAAGGGTCAGGCGGGTCTGGTCTGGCTCGATGACCTGATGGCCGATCGCGAGTACGTGGCCGGCAACAAGATGACCCTGGCCGACATCGTGCTCTACTGCCATCTGGACTTCGTGGCCAGCGTGGGTCAGCCGCTTGATCCGGGGCTGAAGAACGTCGGCCGCTGGTTCGACAGCATGAATGCCCGCGCCAGTGCCGAGGCCACCATCGCCCCGAACTGGCAGGAACTGGGCATGCGCGTCTAGCCGCATCCGTCCGGCATGACGCCCCTGCGCCACGATCGGCGCGGGGGCGCTTCGCGCGGTGAAACAGGACGGCCCTAGTACTGGTCGAGCAGACCGATCAGCTCGTCGGTACGCGTACGCATCAGCCCGATATCGGCACGGGCTTCCACATTCAGACGTACCACCGGTTCGGTATTCGACTTGCGCAGATTGAAGCGCCAGTCGGGGAATTCCATCGACAGGCCGTCGACGTGCTCGATCCGCTCGGCCTGTGCAGCGTAGTGCGCTTCCAACCCGGCTAAAGCGGCATCCGGATCGCCAATCTCGCGGTTGATCTCGCCGCTGGCGGGAAACGCGGCCAGCCTTTCGTTGACCAGCGACGACAGCGACTGCCCGGTTTCCGACATCAGCTGCGCCACCAGCAGCCAGGGCAGATGCCCATTGTCGGCGTAGGCGAAGCTGCGGAAGTAGTGGTGGGCGCTCATCTCGCCGCCGTAGGCGGCATCCTCTTCGCGCATGCGCTGTTTCATGAACGAGTGGCCGGATTTGGACTGCACCGGCACGCCGCCCGTCTGTTCGACCAGTTCAATCGTGTTCCAGGTTAGCCGCGGATCGTGCACGATGCGGGCGCCCGGTTCCAGGGCCAGCATCATGCGGGCGATCAGGCCTACGAGGTAGTAGCCCTCGATGAACTCGCCGGTTTCGTCGAAGAAGAAGCAGCGGTCGAAATCGCCGTCCCAGGCCAGGCCCAGGTCGGCGCCGGCCTCGCGCACCGCCGCCGCGGTGGCCTCGCGGTTTTCCGGCAGCAGCGGATTGGGAATGCCGTTGGGCAGCTCGCCGTCCGGTTCGAAGTGCACCCGTGTGACCGCGAACGGCAGCCGCCTTTCCAGTTCCGCCATCACCAGGCCGGCGCAGCCGTTGCCGGGGTTGGCGACGATCTTCAGCGGCTTGAGCCTGGTCGGGTCGATCTGGCCGACCAGAAAGTCGATGTAGCCCGGACGGTGATCCAGCGGCCGACGCTGCCCGGGCCGTGATGCGTCCGTGAAATCGTCGGCGTGGACCAGATCCTCGATGTCGAAAAGGCCGGTATCCGCGGAGATCGGCCGGGCCTGTTCGCGCACGAACTTCATGCCGTTGTAGTCGCGCGGGTTGTGGCTGGCGGTGACCATGATCCCGCCGTCCGCGTTTTCGTTGAACGTGGCGTAGTAGACCTCTTCGGTGCCGCACAGGCCGATATCCAGCACGTCGGCACCAGCCTGTTGCAGGCCGTCCGCCAGGGCGTCGGCAAGTTCCGGGCTGGACAGGCGCATGTCCAGGCCCACCACCACGCGCTTCGCCTGTCGGTGGGCTACGAAGGCACGGCCGATGCGGCGGGCCATGTCCGCATCCAGTTCATCCGGAACCCGGGCGCGGACGTCGTAGGCCTTGAAGAAGGGATAGTGCCGACCCATCAGGCGGATTTCCTTTTGCTGTCGTCGCCGGTGCGACCGTAGATATCGTCGTAGCGGACGATGTCGTCCTCGCCCAGATAGCTGCCGGACTGGACCTCGATCAGCACCAGATCGACCTTGCCGGGGTTTTCCAGCCGATGGATCGTGCCCAGCGGGATGTAGGTGGACTGATCCTCGGTCAGCAGCGTCTGTTCCTCGCCGCGGGTGACCAGAGCCGTGCCCTCCACCACCACCCAGTGCTCCGCGCGGTGATGGTGCTTCTGCAGCGACAGACGCCCGCCGGGCGGCACGATGATGCGCTTGACCTGAAAGCGGTCGCCCGCGGCGATGGCCTCGTAGCTGCCCCAGGGGCGGTAGACCTTGCGATGCTCGGTGGCTTCCCGGCGATTGTCGTCGCGCAGCCGGGAGACCACTGCCTTGATGTCCTGTTCCCGGTTGCGGTCGGCCACCAGCACGGCGTCGTCCGTGGCTACCACCAGCGTGTTCTGCAGCCCCAGTGTGGTGACCAGCCGGCCGTCGCTGTGGATCACGCAGTCCTCGGTATCGGTCAGCATCACGTCGCCGTGACAGTAATTGCGATCGGCATCGACACCGGCCGCTTCGGCCACGCTGCCCCAGCTGCCCAGGTCGCTCCAGCCGGCGTCCAGGGCTACCACCGCGGCGTGTTCGGTCCGTTCCATCACCGCGTAGTCGATCGAATCGCTGCGGCAGGCGGCGAAGGCCTGCGGGTCGAGGCGCAGGAAGTCGCTGTCGCGTTCGGCGCCGGCATGGGCGGCCCGGGCGCTTTCGAGCAAGTCCGGCGCATGGGATGCCAGGGCGTCCAGATAGGCCTGGGCCGGAAACAGGAACATGCCGCTGTTCCACAGGTAATCGCCGCTGTCGAGATAGGTTGTCGCGGTGGCTTTGTCCGGCTTTTCCACGAAGGCAGCCACCCGGGCCACGCCGTCGAGCAGATCCTCGCCCCGCCGGATGTAGCCGTAGCCGGTTTCCGGGCTCGTGGGCATGACACCGAAAGTGGTGAGATAGCCGCTCGCCGCGGCATCGCTGGCGATGGCGACAGCCGTCGCGAAGGCGCCGGTGTCCGCCATGACATGGTCGGAGGGCAGAATCAGCAACTGGCTGACGGGGCCGTGCGTGGCCAGCGCTTCGAACGCGGCGGCGGCGGCGGCCGGGGCAGTGTTTCTCCCGGCAGGCTCCAGCATCACCATCCCCGGTGTACCCGCCTGTCGCAGCTGTTCGGCGATCAGAAAGCGGTGGGCCTCCCGGCCGACTACCAGCGGGGCCGTCGTGTTTTCCAGTTTCGCGACACGCTGCGCGGTCTCCGCCAGCAGTGTTCGTTCCCCGGTCAGCGGCAGGAACTGCTTGGGCCGCGCGTCGCGTGAGAGCGGCCACAGGCGGGTGCCGGCGCCGCCGGCGAGAATGACGGGAACAATCATGGTGTAGAGCCTTCCAATCAGGTGGCAAAAGTCTGCCTTGCGTCCGGGTAAAAGGCCACCGTGACGAAGGGCCCGGCAAGGCCTGGCCGCGATTCGGTCATGTATACTCGGACGCATTCACGCGGCATGTTCCGCTGGCACCCCAGCCGCCCGTTCGGTGAGCCGGGGATGGGTCGGCGAAGGAGAACGGGTTTGGTTATGGATGCGTGCAAGGGATTGGGCGCCACGCTGCTGCTGGGTGCACTGCTGGGGCCGGGAAGCGCGCTGGCGGATGCTACTACCATTTCCGCGAAGCTGGCGGGCGGCCAGGCCGAGACTGCCCTGGATCTGGCAGAGCAGGCACTGGCATCCGACCCCGGCAACAGCGAGTTGCGGTTTCTGAAGGCAAGAGCGCTGGCGCAGGCCGGCAACACCGACGCCGCCATCAACCTGTTCGGTGAACTGGCCCGCGAGTATCCGGATCATCCCGAGCCCGCCAACAATCTGGCGGTGCTCTATTCCCGCCAGAACGATTACGAACAGGCCCGCCGCTGGCTGGAAGCGGCGATGGAAACGCACCCGGCCTACGCCACGGCGCACCGCAATCTGGGTGATGTCTACACCGCCCTGGCCGCCGTGGCCTACAGCAAGGCGCTGGACCCGGAGGGCCGGCCGGAAGACCTCGGCGTGCAGCTGGAGATGGTGTCGAGCTTCGACGGCCGTCGCGAGGCCGCGTCTCGTACGCAGGTGGTGGACGCGCCCGCCCCGACCCCGGAGCCGGCCCTGTCGCCCGGTGAACAAGCGCCGGCATCCACACCCGCGCCGGATGCGTTGCCTGACGACGAACCGGACGCTGCCGCGACCGCGGATGCGGCCCCGGATGAAGCCGATACCGATACACAGGCCGCGATCCGTGCCAGCGTGCAGGCGTGGGCCCGCGCCTGGTCCGATCAGGATGTGGCGGCTTATCTGAACAGTTATGCGGCCGACTTTCGCCCCGCCGACGGCCGCAGCCGCGCGGCCTGGGCTGACAACCGGCGCGAGCGGGTCGCTGCCCCCGGACGCATCCGCGTCGGCATCGACGACTTCCGAATCACGCTGCTTGATGATGCCACCGCCGAAGTCAGCTTCCGCCAGCATTACCAATCCGATACCTACGAGGATCGCGTTCGCAAGACCCTCCTGATGGCGCGCACGGACGATGGCTGGCAGATACTCCGGGAAACCGACGAACCGCTCTAGGCCGGGGCCGTTGGTCGTGGCTGCATGGCTGTGGCTGGCCCTCGGTATCGGCGCCACCGGAACCGTGGCCGCCCAGGCGCCATCGACCCTGCCGCATCACGCCGAGACGGAAAAACGCGTGGTTGACGTATTGGCCGAGTGGCGGCGCGGGGACTACGGTCAGGTGGAAAACATGCTCGCCCGCCTGAAGACGGACCGGCCGGATTTCCGACTCGCTCATTTCCTGCACGCCGAGCTGTTGCGGGCCCGCAGTGGGCGGGCCGATGCCTGGGCGCCACCGGTCAGCGACCGCCAGCACGCATTGATCGAGGAAGCGCGCCTGCGCTGGCAGCATCGGCGCTTCAGCCCGCCGCCCGAGGCGGTGCCCGACGCCGTGCTGCAACTGGCGCCGGCCTTCCGGCATGTGCTGGTGGCGGATCTGGCGCGCAATCGCCTGTACGTGTTCCGCAACGATGAGGCCGGCCTCGACCTGGTGGCCGATTTCTACGCCAGCATCGGTACGGCCGGCTTCGGCAAGCAGTTCGAGGGAGACCTGCGCACGCCGCTGGGCGTGTATCACGTCACCGAGTTCAAGCCGGACGACGAGCTGCCGGAACTCTATGGGGACGGGGCCTTCCCGGTGGACTATCCCAATAGCTGGGATCGCTACTACGGTCGCACCGGGTATGGCATCTGGGTGCACGGCGTGCCGCGAGATACCTACAACCGGGCACCGCGCGCCAGCGAGGGTTGCGTGGTGGTCGCCAACAGCGATCTCAATGCTCTGCACGAGTTCATTCGCCCCGGCATCACGCCGATCGTGTTTGCCGAACAGCTCGACTGGCTCAGCCTGGACGAAGCGGCACAGGCTCGGCGCGAGGTGCGGGACGCGGTGATCGCCTGGCGGGAGGATCGGGATACGCCCGACCCGGCGCGGCGCTATGCCGCGAATTTCTTAAGTGCCGACGGGCTCGGCCGTCAACAGTTCGTCAATCTGATTCGCGACGAGGCACCCGCGATGGCGGACCTGCCGGTTGAGTCGGACCAGCTGAGCATCTATCGCTATCCGGGCGAGCCCGATCTGGTGCTCGTTTCGTTCACACGCGATACCGGTCCCGCGGCCGGCTCGCCGGTGTATCGTCAGCAGTACTGGCGGCGCCAGCCGGATGGGGGTTGGCAGATCGTCCACGAGACGATTCGCGAGAAGGACCAGACCGCCATGGCCCCGTGACCAGGGCCGGCCGATCGCGTCAGTCGCGGGCCCGGTCGATCAGGAAATCCGCCACGTTCAGCATCGGCTCGTAGCCGCCCGTCTGCCGCGGGTTGGTCCAGAAGCGGCCGGCAACGCCCAGGCTGGGCACGGCAGTCACGCCGTAGGCCTGGATCAGGCGGGTGGCGTTCGCCACCCGTTCGTCGATGACTTCGCTGTTGAAAGTCTTGTCGAAGGCGTCTCCGGCCACGCCCTGCTCCACGAAGAAGGCCCGGATATCGTCGGTGGCCACCAGCCGGCGGCCGGCCTGATGGATGCCGTCAAAGAAGGCTTCGTGAAACGCCTGGCCCAGGTCCAGCGCCTTCGCGGTGTAGAACACCCGGGCGTAGATGGGGCCGGCCTGACCGAAGGTGGCCGGTACCCGGCGGAATGTCACGTCGTCGGCCAGCTCGTTTGCCCATTCGGTGACCATCGGGTCGAACTCGTAACAGTGGGAGCAGCCATAGACGAAGAACTCGATCACCGCCACCTGATCCGCCTCGGCCCGGGTTGGTGCCGATGAGTCCAGGGCGGTGTAGTGCTCGCCGGCCACATACCGCGCCGGGAACTGCGCGTTGGCGGCGGTGGCGGTGAGCACTGCCGCCAGGGCCAGTATCAGTGCCGGACGGCTCATGGCGATGCCTTGCTGCGCGGCGCCAGGCCCTGGATATAGCTGGTGAGGGCCTGGATATCGGCGTCCTCCAGTTCGGCGGCCACTCCGCTCATGATCGCGGCGGCCGGATAATCCTGCTCACCCTCGCGGTAGGCCTTGAGGCGCGTGCCAAGATAGTCCGCGTGCTGACCGGCGATGCGCGGGTAGGCCGCAGCGGCGTTGCCCTGTCCGGCCGGGCCGTGGCAGCCGGCGCAGGCCGGGATGCCGGCTTCCTCGTCACCGGCGTGATACAGCCTGCCGCCGCGCTTGACCTGATCCGGATCGGCCACGCCCGGGGCCATGTTGTTGCCGGCAAAGTGTGCGGCGATATCCTTCATGTCCTGGTCGGACAGGTTGGCCACCTGGCCCTGCATCACCGCGTTCGCGCGGTCTCCGCTCTTGAAGTGCTTGAGCTGCTGATACAGGTAGGCGCTGCTCTGACCGGCGATCTTGGGCCATTGCGGGTTGGTGCTGTTGCCGTCGCCCCCGTGACAGGCGGCGCAGGGAGCGGCTTTTTCGGCCCCGGCCTCCGGGTCACCGTCGACGAACGGATCGGCATGGACCATCGATGCGGTCATGACGAGACCGGTGGCAATGAGCATTCGCATGGACATGTGGCGTTAAACTCCCGAAATTGTTCGCCAGTGATTCCCCGGCGATGAGCCCGCCGGCAGCGGCGGCCGTCGCGGCGGTGGCTGGTGCGACGGCACGGCAGCGAGGTTTGCAACGTGAATTGTATAACACCCCACCCGTTCCTGACATCGTGCCGGGCCTCCCGGCCGGGGATCGCATGAGCGTTAACCAGCCCGACAATCCCATGGCCGGCGCGCAGTTCCTTACCTCCGCGGCGGATCTGCGGGGCCTGCCCACCGAAGAGGCGCCCGAGGTTGCCTTCGCCGGCCGCTCGAACGCCGGCAAGTCCAGCGCCATCAATGCCATGTGCGGCCGGCGCAATCTGGCCCGCACCAGCAAGACACCCGGCCGCACCCAGTTGCTGAACTTCTTCACCCTCAACGAGGGACTGCTGGTGGATCTCCCGGGCTACGGCTTTGCCCGGGTGCCGCCGCGGGTCCGGGCAGCCTGGCAGCGGATGGTGGAGGGCTATCTCACCGGTCGCCCGCAGCTGCGGGGCGTGGTGCTGATGATGGATGTGCGCCATCCTCTGACCGAATTCGATGCCCAGTTGCTGGACTGGGGCGCCGGGGTCGGGCTGGGCTTCCACGTATTGCTGACCAAGGCCGACAAGCTCTCCCGCAACCAGCAGTTCAAGGCTCTGCACGAAGTTCAGAAGGCCCTGCCCGCCCACGGCGTGCAGCTATTCTCGGCCACCCGGCAGATCGGTGTTTCGGAGGCGCGAATACGCGTGGCGCGGTGGCTCGACCCGAACGGGTTGTAAATAAGAATAATTCGTAATACGTTCTACTTGTCATTCAACGACGCAGGTAGAACCTCATGAGCTATGACATCGAAGCCTGGCTTGCCGCCGATGGCAGCCCGCGACTGCAACTCATCGATGCCGATTCCGGCAGTGTGCGGCTGGTCTGGGGTGATTGCCCCAAGGCGGAAAGCGACTCCAACCAGGCATTGAAAGGCCTGTTCCGGGAATTGATGCTGCTCTCGGCGCTGCAGCGGCTCGAGCAACGGCATTGACGCCCACGGGACGGAACGCTTTTCCGGGCGCCCAAAAAAATGCCCCGGCGGTAGGGGGAGAACCGCCGGGGCGCCAACTCCGGTTGGGGGGAAACCGGATTGGTTACCGCTCAGGGAGAACAAGCGGGCAAGCATTGTGTGCTTGCATGGAATGAGACCCGCGTGTCGCCGTCGAGTTCCACGGCACCACATGATTTTTCGGCATCATTGGCGATAGCGCCTGAAATCAACTATCTGCGGCCGCTAGAATCGCTTTCGACGCCCTGCCGATTGGAGTGCACCGGACCCGGGAACGTGACCGCGCGGGGGATGACCAGGCTCGAGCGGCATAAAAAATGCCCCGGTGGCAGGGGGAATACCACCGGGGCAATTTCTCCGGTCTTGGGGGGGAACCGGATTGGTTACCGCTCAGGGAGAACAAGCGGGTAAGCAGCATTCGCTTACGGTAGATAAGACCGGTAATCCGGATTCGAGTTCCGGCGCAGACGAAAATTTTTAACGCTTTTCGTTCAGCAAGTTACCGCCGCGCCTCCGGGGCGCTCAGTGCGCCTGCTCCCAGCTCGACCCGATGCCGGTATCCGCCACCAGCGGCACTGCCAGTACCGCGACCGCGCACATGCGCTCGGCAATCCGCTCGGCCAGCGCCTCGGCCCCGGCCTCGGGAACTTCGAATACCAGCTCGTCGTGGACCTGCATGATCATCAGCGCATCGACCGACTCGGCCTCGAGCCAGCCGTGGATGTCGATCATGGCCTTCTTGATCAGATCCGCCGCGGTGCCCTGCAGGGGGGCATTGATGGCGGTTCGCTCGGCATACTGCCGGCGCTGGGCATTGCGGTCGCGGATTTCCGGCAGGTACAGGCGACGACCGAACAGCGTTTCCACGTAACCCTGTTCGCGGGCGGATTCCCGGGTGCCGTCCATGAATGCACGCACCCCGGCAAAGCGTTCGAAGAAGCGATCGATGTAGGCCGCCGCCTCGCCCCGCTCGATGCCCAGCTGGCGGGCCAGCCCGAACGCCGACATGCCGTACATCAGGCCGAAGTTGATCGCCTTGGCCGCCCGCCGCTGTTCGCCGGATACCTCGTCCAGCGGGGTGTCGAACACCTCCGCCGCGGTGGCGCGGTGAATGTCCTCGCCGTCGCGAAAGGCGCGGATCAGCACCGGGTCTTCCGACAGATGCGCCATGATGCGCAGCTCGATCTGGGAATAATCGGCCGCCAGCAGCACCCGGCCCGCGGGGGCGATGAAGGCCTCGCGGATGCGGCGGCCGGTTTCAGTGCGGATGGGGATGTTCTGCAGGTTGGGGTCGGATGACGACAGCCGGCCGGTGGCCGCCACCGCCTGCTGGTAGCTGGTATGCACGCGACCGGTCTCGGGATTGACCTGTTCCGGCAACTTGTCGGCATAGGTCGAGCGCAGCTTGGCCATTTCCCGCCAGTCCAGGATCAGGCGCGGCAGCGGGTGGCGGTCGGCCAGCTCGCTGAGCACGTCCTCGGCGGTCGACGGCGCCCCCTTGGGTGTCTTGCGCAGCACCGGCAGGTCCAGCTTGTCGAACAGAATCTTCTGCAACTGATTGGGCGAGCCCAGGTTGAAGGCCTCCCCGGCCTCCTCGAAGGCTCGGGTCTGCAGGTCGGCCATGCGCCCGCCCATCTCGCCGCTGATGCGGCCGAGAAAGTCGCTGTCGATGAGTACGCCGTTGCGCTCCACGGTCGCCAGCACCGGCATCAGCGGCATTTCGATCTCGTGGAACAGGGCGGCCAGTTGCTTGTCCTGCGCCAGTTCCGGATACAGCCGCCGATGCAGTTGCAGGGTGACGTCGGCGTCCTCCGCGGCGTAGGGCGCGGCTTCTTCCAGCCCCACCTGGTTGAAGGTGATCTGCTTGGCGCCCTTGCCGGCCACTTCCTCGAACTTGATGGTGCTGCGGTCGAGGAACTTGCGCGCCAGCGAATCCATGTCGTGACGGGTGGCCGTGCTGTTGAGCACGTAGGACTCGAGCATGGTGTCGAAATCGCAGCCGGCGACGGTGACGCCCGCGCGCGCCATAACGTTGATGTCGTATTTCAGATGCTGGCCGACCTTCGGCTTGGCGGGGTCGGCGAGGATGGGTCGGAGCTGATCCAGCACCCAGTCGCGGTCCAGCTGATCGGGCGCACCCGGATAGTCGTGGCCCACCGGCACGTACCAGGCTTCGCCCGGCGCGCAGGCGAACGACAGACCCACCAGATTGGCCTGCATCGGCTGCAGGCTGTCGGTTTCGGTGTCAAAGCAGATCAGCTCGGCGGCGGCGAGTTGGTCCCGCATGGCGGCGAAGGCGTCGCGATCCAGCACCGTGTGGTAGTCCGCGGCCGGGGGCGGGTCGGCCGAGGGCGCTGCCTGGCCCGTCTCGCCTTCGTCGAGATCCCGCAGCCAGGCGCTGAAATCGAAGCGCCGGTACAGCTCGGCCAGCGCCGCGGTATCCGGTTCGCCGCGCTGCAGGTCGGCCGGTCCCTCGTCGAGATCCAGTTCGCAGCGGATCGTGGCCAGGTCCTTGTACAGCGGCAGTTCGTCCAGGGTGGCGGCCAGATTTTCCGCTACCTTGCCGCCGATGTCACCGGCGTTGGCGATCACGCCGTCCAGCGAGCCGTACTCGTTCAGCCATTTGGCGGCGGTCTTGGGGCCGACCTTGGCCACGCCGGGAATGTTGTCGGAACTGTCGCCGACCAGGGCCAGGTAGTCGGCGATCAGGGCCGGCCCCACGCCGAACTTCTCCTGCACCCGGGCAATGTCGGTGCGCCGGTCCTGCATGGTGTCGAGCAGCTCGATGCGTTCGTTGACCAGCTGCGCCATGTCCTTGTCGCCGGTGACGATCAGCACCGTCTCGCCGGCGGCGGCTGCTCGCGTGGCCAGGGTGCCGATCACGTCGTCGGCCTCCACGCCATCACGCTGGATCAGCGGCAGGCTGAGGGCCCGGACGATGTCGCGAATGCCCTCGAACTGGGCCGACAGTTCCGGCGGCACCGGCGGGCGGTTGGCCTTGTACTCGGCGTACAGGTCATTGCGGAAGGTCTTGCCGCGCGGGTCGAACACCACCACCACGCGCTCCGCGCCGTACTCGCGCAGCAGCTTGCGCAACATGTTGGTCATGCCGTAGATCGCGCCGGTGGGCTCGTTGTCGCGGTTGGTCAGCGGCGGCAGGGCGTGAAAGGCCCGGTACAGCCAGGACGAGCCGTCGACCAGGATGAGCGGGTCCTGTAGGGCTTGCTCGCTCATGATCCGGCAACGTGAGCCGCGAACGACGCAATGGCATGCTTGTGTCCGACTCGACCAGTCATCCCTTTGCGCCCTTTGCGGTAAGCGCCGCTTTCAACGAGGCGACTGTCTGCTCGCCGCGAATCAGGTCGGCGATGGTTTCCCGCGAGCGCACCTCGTGCACGGTCTCACCGTCGACCAGCAGTTCCGGTGGCCGCGGCCGGCTGTTGTAGTTGGAGGCCATGGCGAAACCGTAGGCGCCGGCCGAGCGCACCGCCAGCAGGTCGCCCTCGGCCAGGCTAAGTTCGCGGTCCCGTCCCAGCCAGTCGCCGGTCTCGCAGACCGGGCCGACCACGTCCCATTGCCGGGTATTGTTGCTGGCGCCCTTGTGCACGGGCACGATGGCCTGCCAGGCGTCGTAGAGCGCCGGCCGCAGCAGGTCGTTCATGGCCGCGTCGACGATGGCGAAATTCTTGTGCTCGCCGGGCTTGAGCAGCTCCACCCGGGTGAGCAGGATGCCGGCGTTGCCCACCAGCACCCGGCCGGGCTCCACCAGCAGTTCCAGATCGCGATCGGCCACCAGCTCGCGCACGGCGGCGGCGTAATCGGCCGGGGACGGCGGCGTCTCGTCGCGGTAGGTGATGCCCAGGCCGCCGCCGACATCCAGATGGCGGATGGCGATGCCGTGGCCGGCCAGCCGGTCGATCAGGGCCAGCATGCGCGAGACGGCGTCGCGGAACGGGTCCAGCCGGGTCAGCTGGGAGCCGATGTGGCAGTCGGCGCCCACCACGTCGATGTGCGGCAGCGCCGCGGCTTCCCGGTAGACGGCCTCGGCACGTTCGATGTCGATGCCGAACTTGTTTTCCTTAAGCCCGGTGGCGATATACGGGTGCGTGCCGGCATCCACGTCCGGGTTGACCCGCAACGAGACGGGCGCCTTGCAGCCAAGGTCGCCGGCCACTCGGTTGAGGCGCTGCAGCTCGCTTTCCGACTCGATATTGAAGCAGCGGATGCCCGCTTCCAGCGCCCGCGTCATCTCGTCGGCCCGCTTGCCCACGCCGGAGAACACCAATTTCGCGGGATCACCCCCGGCGGCCAGCACCCGTTCCAGTTCGCCCACGGACACGATATCGAAACCGCTGCCCAGGTCGGCCAGCAGCCCCAGGATGCCGAGGTTCGAGTTGGCCTTGACGGCGTAGCAGATCAGATGGGGGTATCCGGCCAGCGCGTCGTCGAATACCTGATAGTGGCGGCGCAGCGTGGCGGCGGAATAGACGTAGCAGGGCGTGCCGAAGCGGGCCGCGATCTTGCCCAGATCGACGTCTTCGGCGAACAGGCGATCGCCGCGGTACTGGAAGTGATCCATGCCGGTTATTCCTGGCCGGATTGTTCGCCGGGGGTGCTTTCCTCGTCCGGCAGGTAGAGATCACCCTTCTGGCCGCAGCCGGCGACCAGAAGGGTGAACAAAAGCAGTATTGCGGCACTCAGGCGCGGCAACCGCGGCTCCCGTCATGAAGGCAGCCGAATAGTCTACCCGAGCAGTGCTTTGCCGTGATGCCGCAAATGGTCTTCCATGAACGTGGCGATGAAGAAGTAGCTGTGGTCGTAGCCGGGCTGACGCCGGACATTGACCTCCACGCCTGCCTTGCCAGCCGCGTCTTCCAGCAGATCCGGACGCAGGTGCTCGTCCAGGAAGTTGTCGTCCAGCCCCTGGTCGATCAGCGGCGCCGGCCCCGGGAAACGGTGGCCCGCGGCTACCAGCGCGGTGGTGTCGTAGGCCTCCCAGGCCTGCCGGTCATCGCCCAGATAACCGCCCAGCGCCTTGTGGCCCCAGGGCACCTGGCTGGGCGCCACGATCGGCGAGAATGCCGACGCCGAGGCATAACGATCGGCGTTGCGCAGGGCGATCATCAGCGCCCCGTGCCCGCCCATGGAATGGCCCATGATCGAGGCCTTGTCGCTGATGGTGGCGGCAAACTCCGACTTGATCAGCGCCGGCAGTTCCTCAACCACGTAGTCGTACATGTTGTACTTGCCGGCCCAGGGCGCCTGCGTGGCATTGACGTAGAAGCCGGCGGCACTGCCGAAGTCGTAGCTGTCGTCCTCGCCCGGCAGGTTGTGGCCGCGGGGGCTGGTGTCCGGCGCAATCAGCGCCAGACCCAGTTCCGCCGCCACCCGCTGGGCGCCGGCCTTGTTGACGAAGTTCTCGTCGGTGCAGGTCAGGCCGGACAGGTAGTACACCGCCGGCACCGGACCCTGTTCCGCCTGCGGCGGCAGGAACACGGCGAAGGTCATGGTGCAGTCGCAGACCTTCGACTCGTGGGTATAGCGGCGCTGCCAGCCGCCGAAGCACTTGTGTGCGTCGATCTGTTCCATCGACTCGAGCTCCTCTGGGTCGGGATCAGAAATGGATGACGGTACGGATGCTCTTGCCCTCGTGCAGCAGATCGAACGCTTCGTTGATCTGCTCCAGCTTCATGTTGTGGGTCACGAAGCTGTCGAGGTCGATATGGCCGCACATGTAGCTGTTCACGAAGCCATTGAGATTGCGCCCCTTGACGCCGCCGAACGCGGAGCCGGTCCACTCGCGGCCGGTCACCAGCTGGAACGGACGGGTGGAGATTTCCTCCCCGGCCCCGGCCACGCCGATCACCACCGACTTGCCCCAGCCCTTGTGGCAGCATTCCAGCGCCGAGCGCATGACGTGGACGTTGCCGATGCATTCGAACGAGTAATCCACGCCGCCGTCGGTCATGTCGACGATGACCTCCTGGATCGGCTGGTCGTAGTCCTTGGGATTGACGCACTCGGTCGCGCCCATCTGCTTGGCCAGCTCGAACTTGGACGGGTTGATGTCGATGGCGATGATGCGTCCCGCCTGGGCCATGACCGCGCCCTGGATGGCGGCCAGGCCGATCGCGCCGAGGCCGAAGACGGCCACGTTGGAACCTGGCTCCACCCCGGCGGTATTGCGCACCGCGCCGATGCCGGTAGTCACGCCGCAGCCCAGCAGGCAGACCTTGTCCAGCGGGGCATCCTTGCTGACCTTGGCCAGGGACACGCCGGCCACCACCGAGTATTCGGAAAACGTCGAGCAGCCCATGTAGTGGTGCAGCGACTTGCCGTTGGTGGAGAAGCGCGAGGTGCCGTCCGGCATCACGCCCTTGCCCTGGGTCTCGCGTACCGAACTGCACAGGTTGGTCTTGCCCGACTTGCACAGCTTGCATTCGCCGCAGTCGGCGGTATACAGCGGAATCACATGGTCGCCCGGGGCCACGGACGTCACGCCCTTGCCGACTTCCTCGACGATGGCGCCGCCCTCGTGACCGAGAACGCTGGGGAAATTGCCTTCCGGATCGGCCCCGGACAGGGTGAATGCGTCGGTGTGGCACACGCCGGTGGCGACATTGCGCACCAGCACTTCGCCGGCCTTCGGGCCCTCGACGTCGATTTCCGTGACTTCCAGCGGTTTGCCTGCCTCCCAGGCGACAGCTGCGCGTGATTTCATCGTTAACCTCCGTTGTCGTGGTTGGTCGGCCCGGCAATCGGATCGGCGGTCTGGCGGCCGGCAACGGTTGCTCCCGGTCGCAGCCCGCCCGTGGGCCGCTCGCATCCTGTCTTGTTTTTTGTGTATCGTCGCCACCGTCGTCAGGGCTGTGCGAGGCCCCGCTGACGGGAGATCGGCTCCAGGACACCGGCCCGGGCACCGAGCTACCAGTCTACGCCCATCCCGGGTGATGATCACAATCCTGCAGGGCCGGAGAACCGGAATTCACATGCTCGAATCAGTGGTGGTCGAACCGCAGGGCGCGCATCGCGCCAGTGTTGTGTGGCTGCATGGCCTGGGTGCGGACGGCCATGATTTCCAGCCGGTGGTGCCGGAACTGGGATTGCCCGCGGATGCCGGCGTGCGCTTCATTTTTCCGCACGCCCCGGTGCGCCCGGTCACCCTCAACAACGGCATGGCCATGCGGGCCTGGTACGACATCGCCAGCCTGGACGTTAGCGCGCGCGAGGATGCCGAGGGCATCGAGGCGTCGCAGTCCGAGGTGGAAACGCTGATTGCCGCCGAGCGCGAGGCCGGCATTCCCGCCCGCGCGATTGTGCTTGCCGGCTTTTCCCAGGGCGGCGCGATTGCCCTGCATGCCGCGCTGCGCCATCGCGAGCGTCTGGCGGGCGTGATGGGATTGTCCACCTATTTGCCGCTTCGCGATCGCCTGGCCGCGGAGGTAAGCGACGCCAACCGTGACCTGCCCGTGTTCATGGCGCACGGCAGCCTCGATCCCATGCTGCCGCAGCAGCTCGGCGAGATGAGTCGCGATCATCTGCAGGCGGCGGGCTACGGGGTCGCCTGGCACAGTTATCCGATGCAGCATCAGGTCTGTCTGGAGGAAATCCGCGCGATTGGCGACTGGCTGCGGGGTGTATTGCCGATGGCGGGGAACTGAACAGGCTGGCGGCCTGTTGTTCCCCGATGATCGAGTGGTTGCAGGAATTGATCATCGCCTACGGCTATATCGCCGTGGCGATCGGCTGCTTCTTCGAGGGTGAAACCAGCATCCTGCTGGGGGCGATTGCCGCTCAGCAGGATGTGATCTGGTTTCCGGGGGTGCTGATCGCCGGGCTGATCGGCACGGTGATCGGCGATAACGCCTGGTTCTATGCCGGCCGTTACATGGGCAAACCGTTCATTGCCCGCCGCCCGGCATGGCGGGCCCGGGCGCGCTACGCCGGCCGCCTGCTCGATCGCTACGGCGCCGGGCTGATCATCGGGGTTCGCTTCTTCTACGGACTGCGGTCGGTAATCCCGTTTGTCATCGGCGCCGCCCGGGTATCGCCGCTGAAGTTCTTCATCTACGACCTCATCGGTACCCTGATCTGGCTGAGCGTGATCGGGTTGCTGATGTATTTCCTGGGGTCGGCCGTGGGCCGCGCCCTGACCGCCCTGCAGAGCGACCGCGGCGGCGCCACCCTGCTGATCGCCGGGCTGGCTCTGTTCGCGGTATTCGCGGCCCTGTTTGCCTGGCGGGTGCGGCTGGATCGGCGGGCCCGCCGGCCGGACTGAAGCCGGCCTCGGCTGCCCGACCTACGGCCGTTCGATCGAGAACAGCAGATCGCCGCCCGAATGCGCCCCGGTGGATTCGGTCTGGATGCGCCAGAGCGGCGTCAGCGTATAGCGCAGCCGCAGGGTCGACACCGGCTCAAACAGGCCCACCCCGTAGTTGACGTACAGCCGGGGCGTCAGCCACTTGCCCACCATCAGGGCCGCCTGTTCGCCGGTGGTGCCGGGGGCGCTGTCGATGCCGATCTCGTCCAGCCCCAGCCGGTCGCCTACGCTCTTGACCAGCGTGTTACCGCCCTTGAGTCCCAGCGCCAGGGCTGCCCGGGAGACCAGACTCGCCTCGGAGGACGACGCCCCGTCCAGCGGCCGTCCCAGCAGCAGCCAGGACAGCTGTTCCGACTGGCCCATGCCGGGTTCGGAATAGAGCGTGAAATCCGGCGTGCGCAGATTGCCGCGCACCTGCACGCCCACCAGGATGTCGGTGGCCGGCCGCCGCACCGCGCGGACATCCAGGCCCGGCTGAGTGACCGGGCCGCCCGCGAACAGCACCCGCCCGCGCTGAATGTCGAGGTCCTGACCGTAGGCCTTGTAACGACCCTCGGTGACGCGCAGTTCGCCGGTACCGGTTGGCGGGTCGCCGGGCTGCTGCCGCACCCTCAGATCGCCGGCGATGTCCGCGGTCAGCCCGAAGCCCTCGAAATGCACCGCGTCACCCAGCACCAGGGTCACGTCCGCGTGCAGCGCCCGACCGGCGGCACCCGGTGGATTGTCCGCGCTGACGATGACCTGGTCATCGGACACCGTGACCGCGCTACCGGCGGGCAGTTCGCGGGGTGTGATGTCGGCTTCCGGCACGGTAACGGTGCCGGTCACGTCGATACGGTCGGCGCTCATGCCGATGGTCAGATCGGGCGATACCAGTACGCGCGCGTCGCGGGTGTCCATGGCCAGAAAGCGGTCGCCACGCACCGTCAGGTCCACGGTGGGGCTGTCGCCGCCGAAGCCGATGGTGCCGCCGGCTTCCACGGTGCCCTCGCCCGAGGTGGCGCCCGCGTCCAGTTGCACCCGGTTACCCTGCCCGACCAGCGCCGCGCGCACCGCGGTCAGTTCCAGCCCGGGCGTGACCAGCGCCACGCGATCCGCCTCCAGTGCCACTTCACCGATCAGTTCGGGGCGCGACAGGCTGCCGCCGAGATCCAGCTGGCCATCGAGTCCGCCCTCGAACGCCTCGATCTCGTCGGTCAGCCGCGTGATCACGGACAGGTCCGGCACCGCGATGTCGACCGTACCGGATAGGGGGCCCCCGGTCAGGCCGTTCGCCGCGTCACCGGCGTTCACCGCCAGCGCCACCCGGCCGCCGGCCGTCAGGGGCAGGTCGCCGTCCACCGTCAGCCGGCTGGCCCGCAGCGTCGCCGTGATCTCGCCGGCCTCGAACCCGAGCAGGGTCAGGTCGTTACCGTCCGGATCGGTGGCGGAGATCGCCCCGGCGGAGGTGTTGATCCGCGCGGTGACATCGGGCTCGCCGCCGCGAATGCCCGCGTCGGCCTCGGCATCCACGGTGCCGGCTAGCGCCAGGTCCGGTGGCAGCCAGGGACGGGCCAGTGCCAGCGCGGCGTTCTGCAGGGACAGGTTGCCGGTGATCTCGCCGCCCCGGCGCTGGCCGGACAGGCACAGGCGAGCGTCCCCGCCGGTCAGGCAGGTCTGCTCCAGCGACTGGGTGGTGGCGTTGAGGCGGCCGGCAGCCGGCGCGGCGAGCGCGAAGGTCGGCAGCGGGTCCTGGGTCAGATTCAATTGCTGGAGGGTGAAGGCCCAGTCGGTTTCGTCGTCGGTCAGGGCCCCGGTCAGGCCGAGATCGGCCTCGAGTTGCGGGCCAGTCAATGCCAGCCGCAGCTGATGGTCGGCGGGCGTGCCGTCGCCGGCCAGAGTCACGGCATCCAGGGTCTGGCCGCCGGCCTGCAGGTCGGTGATCTGCAGATCGATCTTCGAGCGGGCCTGCCCGCTGCGGTCGATGTCGGCGCTCAGCGTCAGCGCCGCCAGTTCGTTGCCCGCGGCTTCCAGGTCGTTAGCGTTCAGCTCGGCGTTGACCCGCAGGGCTTGCAGCGTGCCGCTGATCCGGCCTTCGCCCGCCGCGGCCCCGTTCAACGCCGCGCCGAACGGCGCCAGCGTATTCAGCGTCGGTGCGTCCAGGTTCCAGTCGAGGTCCGAGGTGGTCTGCGCGAGTCCCAGGCGGCCGTTCGCGGTGAGGCGGTTGCCGCCGGCTTCCAGTAGCAGACGGTCGATGTCGACGCGCTCGGGCCGGTAGCCGGCCGTGGCGTCCACCCGTACCGGCACGTCGCGCAGCCGCCCGTCCACCGCCAGGGTTTCCACCCGTGCCGTGAGCGCGCCGTCCGGCATCGCCGCGGTGGCGTGAAGGTCCAGCGACAGGTTGCCCGGCCAGGCGGCCTGGATGGCGCCGGGGTTGACGTTGTCGCCGGCCAGCCGGATCTCGGCATCCAGCGCCGGTGCCCAGGCTACGCGGGCGTCGCCCGCGATCCGGCCCGGGCCGCCGGACACGGCAATCGTTGGCAGACGGATGGCAGAAAGATCGCCCGAACCCGCCAGCTGCAGCTGGCCGGCGTCCTGGTCGGGTAGCTGCCAGCCGATGTCGGCGTCCAGTCGATAGTCATCCAGCCGTCCGTCCACGGCAATCGAGCCGCTGTCGCTGCGCAGGGTGGGCTCGCCGGCCAGCGGCCACTGCAGGTCGTGCCAGCGCAGGCGCACGTCCAGCGGCGTGCCGGGGCCGAGTGCCACCCGACCGTCCGCATTGAGTTCGCCCGCCATATCGGAGCTGGTCAGGCGCAGGGTGTCCAGCCGCACGCGGGCGGGCGACACGTTGGCCGCCAGGTCCAGGCGCGCGCGACCGTGCGCCTCGCTGTTGCCGGTAATCCAGCCCTGCACGTCGAGGTCGCCGAGCGGGCCGCTGGCGTTGAGTTCGGCGTCCACGCCCGCCGGTGGCAGATCGGCCCGGATCGCCGCCACATCCGTCTGGTTCAGGTGAACCGTGGCGTCCAGGGCCGCGGCGTCCAGCAACTGTGTCAGGACGACCTCGGCGCGAGCGTTATACGGGGTGGCCACGGTCTGATCCACGGTCAGGCGTTCCAGCAGGTTGCCGCCGACACGGGTCTGACCGCTCACCGGCGCCAGGTCGGGTGCCCGAACGGTCCAGTCGAGGCCGGCTTCCAGGGCAAATGGTCGGACCGGGGTGAGGCGCAGGTCGCCGTCGGCATCGGCCAGCGGCGCCCGCAGCGTGAGCGTGTCCACCTGCCACCGCTGATTGTCGAGCCGGGCGCCAAGCTCGGCGCGATCCAGCCGGATCGGCTCGGCATCGGGCTGCGCGCGATAGGCGACGTCGCGGATCGCGAGCCGTTCGATCACCACCCGCAGGGGCAGTTCGATGCGCTCGGGCAGCTCGGTCGGGGTGTCGCTGTCGTCGGCCGGGGGTGTTTCGTCCGGCCGGGTGGTGACGGTGATGCCGCTGCCTTCCAGTGCCCGCACGCGAAGTTCGTTCTGCCACAGCCGCCGGGGCTGCCAGGCCAGGCGCAGCCGGTCGGCGTCCAGTTCGAGGCCGGGCAGGTCAACCCGGACGCCACGCACGACCACCTCATCCAGCAGCCGACCCTCGACCGCTGCCACCTCGATACCATCGGGCAGATAGGGCTGGCCCAGCGACCAGGCCCAGCGCAGGCCGGTATGGGTGCCGGCCACGAATGCCACCAACCCGGCCACCAGCAGCACCACGCCGGCCAGCCCCAGCAGCAACCATGTCAGCCAACGTGCCATTTACAGATCCGGTCCCAGGCTGAAGTGAAAGCTGAAATCGCTGTCGGGATCGTCCAGCGGATGCGCGAAATCGATCCGCAGCGTGCCGATCGGCGACAGCCAGCGAAACCCCACGCCGACCCCGCGCTTCAAGTCGAAACCGGTGGTGGGTGAGGCGTCGCCGGCATCGAAGAACACGGCGGCGCCAAACTGCTTGTAGAACAGATACTCCGCCTCGATGCTGGCGATCGCCAGGTACTGGCCGCCGGTGTTCTCGCCGGCGGCATTCTTCGGCCCGATTTCCTGATAGCCATACCCGCGCACGCTGCGGTCGCCACCGGCGTAGAAACGCTGCGACGGGGGCAGGGCGTCGAAATCACTGGTTTGCGTGCCGGCCAGTTCGCCGCGCGTCAGCAGCCGCGCGCGGTCGCCGATGGGGACTACCAGCGCGGCGGTTAGGTGGCCCTGGATGAAGTCCGTGGCGGAGACCAGCGCCTCGGTGCCGCCATGCACGTCCAGCGACAGGCTGATCCCCTGCCGGGGTCGCAGCAGATCGTCGGCCTGTTTGAGACTGAGAGTGGCACCGGGATAGAGCAGATCGGAACTGCGGCGGCCGTTGCCCAGATCGAAGCTTTCCCGTTCCAGATTCAGGTACAGACGCCGCCGGCCCTTGGCCCAGCCGTCCTCGCGCGAGGCGGACAGCCGGAACTGGTCGGTGCGCACGTCGCCGATTTCCTCCTGGGTGGCGGTGGCGCCGAAACTCAGCCGATCCTCCAGCACGTTGTCGATGGGGATATCGTAGCGGGCCGACAGGCTCTGCTTGATTTCGGATAGCCGCAGGTCGGTGCGAAACTGGTGGCCGCGCCGGTTCAGGCGGCGGAACTCGGCGCCCAGTCCCAGCCGGGCCCCGGTATCCGTGCCGTAGCCGACACTGGCGGTATAGCGACGCGGTTTGCGCGGCTCGGTGCTCACCCGCACCGGTACCTGCGGGGCGGGATCGACGCCGGGTTCGTTCAGCAACTCGTCACGCCTGGCCTCGATCTGCACCTGATCGAAGTAGTCGGTGTCGCCCAGCGCCAGTTGCAGGTCGATCAGGCGTTCGGCATTGAACGGGGTACCGGACTCGAAGGGCACGTATCGCTGGGCGAATGCCGGATCGAGAATGTCCTGCTCGATCTCGATCGGGCCGAAGTAGTAGCGAGGCCCGGTCTCCAGCACCAGTTCGATTTCGGCCTCCGCCTGTTCCGGCTGCACGCGAATGGCGGCGGTGCGGTACCCGGCGTCGAGGTAACCGGCATCGTAGGCCGCGCTCAATAGGGCCGATTTGGTCGCTTCGTAGTGACGATGGTCGAGCTGCTTGCCGGTACCCAGCACGCTGTCGGCCAGAACCTCCTGCACGGCGGGCAGGTCGGCGCCTTCGCCGACGGCGTCGAGTTCGAGGCTGGTCACCCTGGTGGCCGGGCCCGGGTCGACCTGGTACCGGGCCCGCCACTGGTCGTCCTCCCGCGTCAGTTCGGCCTCGATCTCGGGCTGGTAGTAACCGAACGGCTGCAGGGCCTGGCGGATTTCGCCGCTTGCCAGCCGGTGCAGCCGCCGAACACGGGCCTCGTCGCGTTCCCGGGTGGGTTTGTCGTCGATGGTCAGGAATGCCCTTGCATTGTCGGCCAGTTCGCCTTCGATGCCCTCGAGCGTGACCGACACCTCGTCGGCGCGAACGGGGCCGCACAGCGCGAGCAGCGCCACGGCGGCGCAGACAGCCCGCCGGCGTGGCGGGCGGTTTCCGGCAGGCCGGCGCTTCAAGGGGAACCGTGATCGGGCTGCAGTGGTACCTGCGGCAGGTCGGTGTCAGCCGGGGTGAAGCCCAGAATCCGCCCGTAGAAGGCCAGTTCCGACCCGATGGCGGTGCGGATGTTGATGGCGGCGCGGAAGCCGTGCCGCTCTTCCGGGAAAGTGATGTGGGCGGCCGGCACGCCCTGCCGGCGCAGCGCCGTCACCATGGTCTCGGCCTGGTCCGGAGGCACCACCTTGTCCTTGAGGCCCTGCAGGAACAGCACCGGACAGGTGAGCCGGTCGGCATGGTGCAGCGGTGAGCGTGCGCGCAGCAGGGCCGGGTCCTCGCCGATCAGGCGCAGCAGATAGCGGGATTCGAACTTGTGGGTGGAGGCCAGCAGCCGCTCGAGATCGCCGATGCCGTAATAACTGGCGCCGGCGGCCGCGACCCGGGCAAAGGTCAGCACCGACAGCACGGTATAGCCGCCCGCCGAGGAGCCGCTGATCACCACCCGCCCGGGGTCGGCCAGACCCTGATCGGCCAGGTAGCGGGCGCCGTGCACACAGTCGGCCACGTCGGCCACGCCCCAGGCGCCGTACAGGGCTTCGCGGTAGGCGCGGCCATAGCCGACGCTGCCGCGGTAGTTGACGTCGAGCACGGCGAAACCGCGCGAGGTCCAGAACTGGATGCGCGGGTCCAGCGCGGTCACGGTGGCGCCGGTGGGTCCGCCGTGGCACTTGATCAGCAGCGGCGGCCGTTCGCCGCCCGGAACCTGCCAGTCGGGGTGGCGTGGCGGGTAGTAAAGCGCGTGCGCCTCGGCGCCGTCGGCGGTCGGGTAGCGGATGGCGTCCGGGGTGGACAGCACGGCTTCCGGCCAGTCGCTGTCGGCACTGGCCCTCAGGCGCTGCAGGCCGCTGCCATCCGCATTCAGGGTGCACAGGGTGGGCGCGGTGGTGGCGCTGCCGCCGATGAAGGTCAGCCGGCCGCCGCTGGCGCGCAGCTGCTCCAGATGGGTGAAGGGCAGATCGAAGGTGCGCAGTCGACCGCTGTCGCGGGCCACGCTCACCAGCGAGGCAAAGCCGTCGCGGCTGACCACCGCGTAAAGCCCGCCGTCGTCATCGAAGGCGACCGTGCTCTGACCGAATACCCACTGCGGCACGCCGAATTCGGCGGTTTCGTGGGTGACCGGTACCAGTCCGTCATCCGTATGCCGGCAGATATTCCACCAGCCGGAGGCGTCCGACACCACGTGCAGGCTGCCGTCCGGCGCGAAGATGGGCTGGAACAGGGATTCGGCCGGCCCGCCGGCCAGCGCCACCGGCTCGCCGTCGCCGGCGAGGTCGAGCTGCCACAGGGTGGTGCCGTCCCAGGGCATGTTGGGATGGTCCCAGCTCAGCCATACCAACCGCCGCCCGTCCGGCGACAGCCGCGGACTGGCGATGAAGTCGGGCCCGGACGCCAGCGTCCGGATGTCGCCGTCCTCGCTGATGGCCACCAGTGAGGCTCGGGGTTCCGGATCGGCGTTGTGATCCTCACAGACCGCGATCAGTCGTCGCCGGGGGCGGTCCACCTGCAGATCGGCAAAGCTCAGGCCGCGATCCGGCGGGGTCAGGCGCCTCACGGTGCCGTCGGCATCAACACGATGGATGCACTGGTCCTCGCTGTTGGCGAACCACAGCGTCGGTCCGTCCAGCACGAAGGCGCCGCCGCCATACTCGTGCACGGCTGAACGCACATCGTACGGGGCCGGCACCCGATCGCGCGTGCCGCGCTCATCCGCCATCACCACGGTGGTTCGCCCGCCCTCGTCCGGCCGTCGCTCGGTCCAGGCCACGGCGCCTTCGGCGGTCATCGCGGTCTGGCCGAGCTTGAGGCCGGCGGCCGCCACGGTGTCGGTGCCGACCGGCGAGGGCCATTCGCCGCAGGGCCGGGGCGTTGTCATGACCATGTCCACTCCTGTTCCACGTCCCCGCCCGGCTGGCCGCCGGGGCCGAACGAGCGTTCCCGCATGTGCATCCGGCCGTCCGCACCTCGCAGCAGCACCGTGGACGCCCGGGTGCCGTACTGCTCGCCCCGGATGAACAACGGACTCAGCAGCCGTTCGGTCGCCAGGCCCACCCCGGTATCGGGCAGCGCGGCATCCGGTGCCGGAGTGGTATCGGCCAGCATTGCCAGCAGCTCGTCCGTGTCGATGTCCGGCGGCGCCAGTGCGCTGCGCAGGGCGCTGGCGGCTCGTTCGGTCTTGGGCCAGCTATCGCCCCACCGTCCGTTCGACAGCGCGTGAATGCCGGGGGTTACTCCCTGGACACCGGCATCGTCACGATTGTTCAAATAGAACAGGTCGTCGGCGTCCCCGATCAGCAGGTTGAAGCCCGGAAATTCATGGCGTCGGGACCAGATGATCTCGGCATGATCCCGCGCACAATCCCCGCCGGCGAGGTAATCCGCCACCAGGGCGCCGCGGGAACGCGGCCCGCCCGCGGCGCCGGGTTCCCGCAGATTGGTCACCGCGGCGAAACGGCCCCGGTGGTCGGCGGCGCACCAGGCACCGCCGGCCTGGCGGTCGCGGCCGCCGATGACACCCGGCGTATCCGGCCAGACGTGCAGGGGCGCAGTGTCGCGGCCGTGAAACTCGTCGCGGTTGGTGGCGAGCACCAGATCGTGAACCGGGTGCACGCGCCAGGCGAATGCAATCAGGCACATGGGAGGCGTCGTCTCCGGGGCGTCGCGTGGGCTGTCATCCCCGGTCGGGACACAGCATCATCGGCTGCATAGCCTAGCAGGGCTGCTGCGGGCTGACGGATGCGGCGGCGCAACATGACGGCGTGATACCATCGCTACGGGGATTTGGCGGGCAATGTGACAACAATGAGTCAGAATCATCCGGTCCCGGATGGACACCGTGTGGTGATCATCGGCGGCGGTTTCGGGGGGCTGTTCGCAGCGCAGTCGCTGGGCAAGTCCGGCTACGACGTGACGCTGCTGGACAAGCGCAATTTCCACCTGTTTCAGCCGCTGCTCTACCAGGTGACCGCCGGGACGCTGACCACCGGCGACATCTGCGTGCCGCACCGTGTACTGCTGCGTCGCTACAAGAACGTGCGCGCGCTGATGAGCACCGCCTACGACGTCGACCCGCAGGCGCGCACCGTGCGCCACGAGTTCGGCGAGGTGGGCTACGACACCCTGATCGTGGCCACCGGCGTGAAGCATCACTATTTCGGTAATGACGACTGGGCCGAGTACGCGCCCGGCCTCAAGACCATCGAACATGCCCTGCGCATGCGCCGCCGCATCTTCAACGCTTTCGAGATGGCCGAACTGGAAGCCGATACCGAGCGGCGCCGGGAGTGGCTGACCTTCGTGATCGTCGGTGGCGGCCCCACCGGGGTGGAACTGGCCGGCGCGGTGGGCGAACTGGCCAACCGCACCATGGTGGGCGACTTCCGGGCGGTGGATCCACGCGATGCCCGCATTCTGCTGGTGGAGGGGGCGGATCGGGTGTTGCCGACCTACCCCGAGGCCCTGTCCCGGCGCGCGCAGGAAATGCTCGAGGAACTGGGTGTCACCGTGGTCCGTTCGACCATGGTCGAGGATATCGGCGAGGGCAGCGTCCGCATGAAGGGCCCGGACGGCAGCGAGACGGTGTCGGCGCGCACGGTGCTATGGGCGGCGGGCGTGCGGGCCTCGTCGTTCGGCGTCCGGCTGGCCGAACGCACCGGTACCGAGCCGGATCGCGGCGGGCGCATGCGCGTGAACGATGATCTGTCCCTGCCCGACCATCCGGATATCTTCGTGATCGGCGACCTGGCCCGCTGCAACGATGCCAACGGCCGCGACGTACCCGGCCTGGCCCCGGCGGCGATCCAGCAGGGCGAATACGTGGCCAAACTGCTCAAGCGCCGGGCCAAGGGCAAGCCGGACAAGCCGTTCAAGTACACCGACAAGGGCACCATGGCGGTGATCGGCCGCAACCGCGCGGTGGGTGACCTCAACGGCTTCAAGGTGTGGGGCTTTCCGGCCTGGCTGCTGTGGGTGTTCGTGCATATCTACGCGCTGATCGGCAACGAGCGCCGCCTGCGGGTGATGCTGCAATGGATCTGGAAGTACTTCACCCGCAAGACCGGCGACCGTCTGGTGACCGGACGGCCGGCGAAAACCCGCGACATCCAGCATCGGCACGAGACCGGCTAGGTCTGTCCGATTCGCGCCGGCCTAGCTGAGCAATCGCAGCGTGAACGGGTAGCGATAGGCCTCGCCCCGGCTGGCCCGCACGGCGGCCAGAATCATGGTCACCACCCAGATGATGGCCAGAATCACCAGGGCGATGACGGCCAGCACCGGGATGATCACGGTCCACACCAGGACCAGTGACAGGGTGGCCGCGATGATGCTCCACAGGGAAAAGGAAATCTGGAAGTTCACCGCTTCCCGGCCCTGATCGTCGACGAAGGGGTTGCCCTCGCGCTTTATCAGCCACAGGGCCAGTGGCCCCAGAATATGGCCGAAGGGAACCACCAGGCCCACGAAGCCGAGCAGGTGGCAGCCCACCGCCAGGTTGTTCTGGTTGTGGTCGCCGCCGTTGGCGTGAGTGATCTGGTTCATCTTGTGGTCCCGGATGCGTTTGAGCACATTATCCGGGTGATCCGGCCCCGGAATCCAGCGATCGCGACGGCCCGGCGGTGCCCAGCCCGAAGTAGGCGTCGAGCAGGCGGTAGAGGTCGGGATGTGCGCGGGCCAGGTCGGCCCCGTTCTGTATATAGGTTTCCACCGCCACGGCAAAGAATTCCGCGGGGTTCTCGCTGCCATAGGGGTCGAGCACCGGCGAGCCCGTCTCGCGCAGATCGTCGAAGTGCTCGCGCATCACCGTCGACCATTCCCGATAGTCATCCATCGGCGGGGCGCCGGTGGTATCGGGGCGGTCGAAATCCAGCTGGTGGGCAAATTCGTGCACCACCACGTTGACCGGGTCGCCCTCGAGCGCGGCCTGAACGTCGGACCAGGACAGCACCACCCGGCCGGCGTCCCAGGCCTCCCCCGCCAGCAGGTCGGGCTCGTCGTCCACCAGTCCCAGTTCGTCCGGCGCCTCGTGGTGCACCCAGAAGGCGTCCGGATACATCACGATGTCGCGCACGGCGGGATAACCGTCGGCATCGGGCTGCAGGCGTAGCAGGCAAGCCTGCGCGGCGATGGCCACGCGGCAGGCGTCATCCACCACGAACCCGCCCGCCCCGTGGAATCGGGTGTCGGCCAGGAAGGCCGCGACCCGTGTGGCCAGACGGTCGCGCAGCAACGGCGTCAGGGGTGGCAGTCCGGGGGCAATGTCGGCCAGCGCCTGTTGCTGCGCCGGGGTCAGCCGGGCGGCGGCGCCACGGGGTTGCCGGCGGCGTTCATGCCAGGGATGGACCAGCAGCCAGAGCGCGAAACCGATCGCCAGGACGACCAGGCTCCAGCCGGCCAGTTCGGCAACGGTCACGAGCGGACGTCCGCCGGGCTATTCGTTGGCCACGCCGTGCGGCACGTGGCCGGCGGCGACGTGCTCGGCGGCAGCGCCGACGTGGGTCTGCTGATCGTCGAAGAAGATGTCGGCGCCGAAGGCGCGCAGGAATTCGCCCTTGGCCATGCCGCCCAGGAACAGCGCCTCGTCGATGCGGATGTTCCACGCCCGCAGGGTGCGGATCACCCGCTCGTGGGCCGGGGCCGAACGTGAAGTCACCAGGGCGGTGCGGATGGGGCAGTTCTGTTGTCCGAATTCGGCCTGGATACGGCAGAGTGCTTCGAGAAAGCCCTTGAACGGGCCGCCCGACAGCGGTTCGTTGGCGGCACTGACCTCGCTTTCCGCGAAAGCGGCCAGGCCCTGTTCCTTGAAGATGCGCTCGGCGTCATCGGAAAACAGCACTGCGTCGCCGTCGAAGGCGATACGCAGCGCGCCTTCGCCGCTCTGGCGCTGACGGGCCGGCACGATGGTGGCGGCGGCATAACCGGCATCAAGCGCGGCACGCACGTCGCCGGGGTCCGCCGACAGGAAGAGCTGGGCACCGTAGGGCGCCACGTAGCGGTAGGGAGAGCCGCCGCTGGTGAACGCTGCCCGGGTGATGTCCAGACCGTGATGGGCAATGGAATTGAACACGCGGAGGCCGGTGTCGGCGCTGTTCCGCGACAACAGGATGATTTCCACCCGCTGACGCGATTCCTCGTTCAGCGCCAGCAGCTTGCGGACCAGCCCGAAGGCCACGCCCGGCTCCAGCACATCGTTCTCGTGCTCGATCTGGTACTGGCAGTAAGCCTCGCGGCCCTGCTGCTCGAACACCTCGTGCGAGGCTTCGAGATCGAACAGGGCGCGCGAGGACAGCGCGATGACCAGCTTGTCGGGAGCGGTGATTGCCATTGGTCTCATGGTAGCCAAATGACAACCACCTGTCCGCGATCAGCCAGGCAGCTTGAAGTGGAAGATGCCCCAGCAGAGATTGCCGGCGCGACCGTTGTCCACCCAGTGGCCCAGCCCGGTGATCATGTTGTCGAGATAGGTCTGGCTGATGGTGCCCAGCAACTCGTCGTAGCGGGACTCGAGTTCCTGCTTGACCCGCCCGTAGTGGCGCGGCAGCTGCTCGGAATGGTCCTCGAATGCCACCTTCTCGAAGCCGAGTTCGCCCAGTTTGCGCTCGTAGAACTGCGGCGATCCCATGCTTTCCAGCTGGATGCGGTCGAGCACCGGCTGCAGCTGGTCGCGGGTGGCGTTCTCGGTTTCCATCGGGTCGGTGAAGATCAGTTCGCCGCCCGGTTTGAGCACGCGCTTGATCTCTTCCATCACCTTGTCGCGGTTGCCGCTGTGCAGGAACGAATCCTGCGACCAGGCGATGTCGAACGAGTTGTCCTCGTAGGGGATGTTCTCGAAGTTGCCATCCACCACGGTTACCTGGTCGCTCAGACCGGCATCGGCAGTCTGCTGACGCGCGCGCTGGTTCTGTACTTCGGACAGATTCAGCGACACCACGTGGCAGCCGAACTTGGCGGCCAGGTAGCGCGGCGAGCCGCCATAGGCACCGCCCAGGTCGATCGCCCGGCTGTCGGGCGTGGCCGAAAGCCGGTCGGCCATGGCGGCCACCGTGCGGCGGCTGGCATCGCGGATGGGTTCCACCTCGTCCTGGTACAGGCCGATGTGGATGTCCTCGCCGCCCCACACCGTGTAGTAGAAGGTGTCGGCGTCGTCGCTGTTGTAGTAACTGCGCGCGGTCTGAACGACCTCGGAATATTCACTGGCCGCCATCTTGGTCCTCCTCGTCTTCGGTCCATGCCTTCTGCGCGACGTGGATGAAGAAATCCGGGTCGTAATGCTTGTACGACTCCTGGAAATCCCCGTAGGTGTCGATCTGCTGGAAACCGGCCTCGCGCATCAGGCCGCGCACATAGTCCCGGCGCAGCGGGAACATGTTCAGGTGAAATACCGAACCGTCGGCAAACGTATAGCGGAAGCGGGCCAGACCCTCGTCCACGTGCTCGGGTTCGGCCTTCACGTCGTCGCCGCAGTAATAGTACTGGTGGCTGGGGCCATCGCCCTGATTGTCCAGCAGGGCATCGTAGTTGCGCTGATCGAGGATCAGGATGCCGTCATGCGCCAGCACCGAATAGAACTCGGCCAGCACGCGATGACGCTGGTTTTCATCAAACAGATGCGTGAACGAATTGCCCAGACAGATGATGGCATCGTAGCGGCCGACGATATCGCGGCTCAGCCAGCGCCAGTCGCTGTGCACGGTGCGCAGGATCATGCCCCGCTTGCGGCCATTGGCGAAGGCCTTGGCCAGCATGTTGGGGCTGCCGTCCACACTCACCACGTCGAAACCGGCGTCCTGGAGCCGAACCGAGTGGAAACCGGTGCCGGCCGCCACGTCCAGGACGTGCTTGGCGCCATGCTGGCGGAGGACGTCAATGAAGAAATCGCCCTCGCTGGCGGCGCGTCCGTCCCAGTCGATCAGATCATCCCAGCGCTCGGCAAAGCCCTTGATGTATTCGTCCTGATAGTGGCCGCTTTCGCGAACCTCGAGCGGCTCTTCGCCGAACTCCTGTTCCTGGTTGGCCATGGTGGCCACGTTCTGCTCGTTGCCCATATCGATAATGTCCCAGAGTTGCCGTGAAATTTGGCCCTCCCGTCCGTCGATCGTGATCGATCGTTTGCTTTAGTGATATTAGACCGGTGGCGCGCGTGAACGCGCCGGGAGGGTGACCGGGCCACTCCGGCCCGGGTTCCCTTGGCGGCTGCATGACCCGATGTGCCGATCGCAACCTGCCCGCGGTACCCTGCCTGCCGCCGTCTCGCGCACATGGTCGTGCCCGATCCGGCGTCAACGCGATACCGCGTTTTCGCCTTGTCTGCCGGGAAAGCCTCTCCGCCTTTCCCGGATTGGTGTCAGAAGTAGTAACCCACGTTGATGTTGAAGCGCGTGTCCCATTTATCGGCGGCAGCGGACCCGAGATCGGTCAACTGGGCGCCGCCGAAACCGCCGCTGCTGATGTACGGCGTGGTGAACGGCTGGTTCTTGGCGAGAACGAAGTCCACGTAGGTAAAGAAGGCGCCGGCCGCAATGCTCATGCCGGTCACGTTCTGAATGGTTTCCTCGAGCCGCGGATCTTCCTTGTCGACGTAGGTGAAATCGTTGTAGTACTTCAGGGCCGTAATCGGGCCGATGCTGACCTTCTGCGTGTAGGCGAGGTTGGCCAGATAGGTCCAGGCCTCGGCCGGCATGGTGTACTCGAACGAGTAGGCGCCGGTCCCGATGATCTCGGTGTCGAAACCGGGCGACGCCTCCGGGTTGATCGCGTATTTCGCGAGCTGAAGCATCAGATTCCACGGCCCGTAGTTGCCATGGAGATGGCCGGCGGCCGCCCAGTGATCCCCGCCATCCTCGTTGATGGTGCTGTTGTAGATCTGCCCGCCCTGCAGCGACAGGCCGAATTCGCTGGCCGCGTTCTCCGCGTGAACCGCCCGGTAGGCGTAGCGGATATTGCCGGTGTTGGCCTCTTCAATGGCTTCCTTGTCGGTGCCGTCGCTGACGTTGAGCGGGTCGTACGAGTAGCGATTGAACCCGCCGTCGCCGGCGTATTCGTCATTCTTGAAGAAGGCCAGCTGCAGATTGTGCGGGCCGCTGTCGTAGATGAAGTTCACGCCGGCGTCGTAATCGTCTTCCAGGCCCAGGTAGTAGTTGGACGAGAAGAAGAAATTGTTGGATGCGTACGGCTGGATACCGAACGGCACCTGCATGATGCCTAGCTGGCCGCGCCACTCGTCACTGAAGTCGTAGCCCAGCCAGCCGTGGTGAATGAAGTGCGAATTGCCGAACGTCGGGTAGAACCGGTATTCCGCCGAAAATATGATGTTGCTGATCTCGCCGTCGAGATTGATGCGAAACGTATCAATGTCGATCTCGCCGCCCGTGGCGCGATCATTGGCATTGCTGCCGCGACGCTGGAACTGGAAGCGCAGTGCGCCGCCGACATGGATGTCCGGCTTGGCATCCGCGGCGTCATTCTGCGCCACGGTAGCCTGCTCGCTGGCCGCATCCGCTTCTTCGGCGGCGGCCTCGGCGGTGGCGCTGGCCTCGTCCGACGAGGACTCGGCCTGTTCCAGGCGTTTTTCCAGACTTTTCATCTGCATTTGCAGGCGCTTGAGCTCCTCTTTCAGCTGCTCGACGTCGCTGTTCTGCCCCCATGCCGGCATCGTCACCGCGGCTGCGGCAAGCGCGGCGATCATGAAACGTTTCATGCTCTCCCCCACCATCGGTTGTCCACCTACCCTACCGAAACGAGGCGACAGTTGCATGTCGCATCCGCCTCCGGCTTTGCTGCGTTAAGTCGTGGAATGATGGAATTCGGATGATCGAACTGACCGACAAGGGCCTCTACTGCCGGGCCGGGGATTTTCACATCGACCCCTGGCGACCGGTCCCCCGTGCCCTGATCACCCACGCCCACGCCGACCATGCCCGGCCCGGTCATGAACAGTACTGGGCGGCGTCGGCGGGCGAATCGCTGCTGCGTCATCGGCTGGGGCGGGAGATCGCGCTGGAACCGATGGCCTATGGGGAAACACGCCGGTTCGGCAGTGTCGAGGTGTCACTGCATCCCGCCGGACATGTTCTGGGTTCGGCCCAGGTTCGGGTGGCCGGGGATGACGGTGTCTGGGTGGTGTCGGGTGATTACAAGCGCGATGCGGACCCCACCTGTGCGGACTTCGAAGTAGTGCCCTGTGACACCTTCATTACCGAAGCCACCTTTGCCCTGCCAGCCTATCGCTGGCAGCCGGCCGCCGCCGTGGCCGCGGATATCCACCACTGGTGGCGAGCCAACGCGGCGCTGGGCAAGACCAGCGTGCTGTTCTGCTATGCCCTGGGCAAGGCGCAGCGTCTGCTGGCGGAGCTGCTGGCCCATACGCAGGAAACCGCGTTTCTGCACGGCGCCCTGACGCCGCTGACCGAGTGTTACCGCGAGGCCGGTATCGCCATGCTGCCCACGGAACCGGTGGGGCGCCGCCTCAAGGGCGAGGATTTCTCGCAGGCGCTGGTGCTGGCGCCGCCATCGGCCGCCGGTTCCGCCTGGATGCGCCGCTTTCCGCGCCATTCCGCCGGCTTTGCCTCGGGCTGGATGCGCATACGCGGCAACCGCCGCCGGCGCGGCTACGACCGCGGCTTCGTGTTGTCCGACCACGTCGACTGGCCGGGGTTGATCCGCACCATCGAGGAAACCGGCGCCCGCCGCGTGCTCGCCACCCACGGGCGCACCGATGTGCTGGTGCGATACCTGCGGGAGCGGGGCTGGGAGGCGGATTCGCTGGAGACGTTGTTCGGGGATGGTGAGGATGCCGCATGAGCATTGGGTGGCCCAATTCCTTTGAGATGGCGCGTCGGGCCTGGGGTTTCGCCCTGCTGGGCGAGTGTCTTTTCTTTGCATCGTCAAAGAAAAGTCACCAAAGGAAAGACGCCCCGGACCGCGCAAGCGGGGCGGAATCTTCAGACACAGCCAAGCCGTGGTGGAATGCCCAACTTTCTATCACGAGCGACCGGCATTCGCTCTCAAACCAGGGCGGGGCATAACTCTCGCCATGCGCCGCTTCACCAGCCTCTACATCCGCCTCGACGCCACCACCGCCACCGGCGAGAAGGTCGCCGCCATGCGCGACTACTTCGCCGAAGCCCCGGCCGCCGACGCTGCCTGGGCGGTGCATTTCCTGGCCGGCCGGCGGCTCAAGCGGCTGATTCCCACCGCGCGTTTACGGGAATGGTGTGCTGCGGAAACCGACATGCCGTTGTGGCTGGTGGAGGAAACCTACTCGGCGGTCGGCGATCTGGCCGAGACGGTGAGCCTGCTGCTTGATGCAGTCGATACCGACGAGGCCGGTCTGGATCGGCCGCTGCATCACTGGGTAGCAGAAGACATCCTGCCGCTGCGGCAGGCGGATGAGGCGACGCAGCGCACGGCGGTGACCGGGTTCTGGCGCAGCCTGCCGCTGGAAGGCCGGTTCGTGCTCAACAAGCTGCTGACCGGGGCGTTCCGCGTGGGCGTGTCGCGACGCCTGATGACCCGGGCGCTGGCCGAATACTCGGGCATCGAACCGGCGGTGCTGGCGCATCGCCTGATGGGCCGCTGGCAGCCGGATGCCGAGTCCTTCCGGCGACTGGTCGACCCGGACGATCACGGCGAGGATGCCGCCCGGCCCTATCCCTTCTTTCTGGCCTCGCCGGTCGAGCAGGCACCCGGCGAGACGGTGGCCGATCTCGGGCCGGTATCGGACTGGCTGGTGGAGTGGAAGTGGGACGGTATCCGGGCCCAGCTGATACGGCGCCGGGGTGAGTGCCACCTCTGGTCGCGGGGGGAGGAGCTGATGGCCGGGCGCTTTCCCGAAATCGAGGCCGCCGCGGCCGACCTGCCTGACGGGCTGGTGCTGGACGGCGAAATTCTCGCCTGGCCGGTCGACGCCGACAAGCCGCTGCCGTTCGTTCAGCTGCAACGGCGGATCAACCGTCTGAAACCGTCGGCCCGCCTGCAGGCGGAAGCGCCGGTGCGTTTCATGACCTATGATCTGCTCGAGCAGGCCGGTGCCGACATCCGCGAACAGCCGATCGAGGATCGCCGGGCGCGGCTCGAGGAGGTGCTGGCGGATGCCGACCCGGCCATCGGCCTGTCGGCGTCGGTGCACGAATCCGGCTGGGCGCCGCTGGAAACGCGGCGGGCCGGTTCGCGTGATCTCGGCACCGAGGGCTTCATGCTCAAGCGACTCGGATCGCCCTACCGGGTGGGGCGCACCCGCGGTGACTGGTGGAAGTGGAAGGTCGATCCGTACACCATCGATGCGGTGCTGTTGTACGCCCAGCCGGGGCATGGTCGGCGATCCAATCTGTTGACCGACTACACCTTCGGCCTGCGGGACGGCGACGAGCTGGTGCCGTTCGCCAAGGCCTATTCCGGGCTCACCGACGCCGAAATCCTGGAACTGGACCGCTGGCTGCGCCGCCATACGCTGGAGCGATTCGGGCCGGTGCGGTCGGTGCAGGCGGAACAAGTGTTCGAACTGGCGTTCGAAGGCATCCAGCCATCGGCGCGGCACAAGTCCGGCATCGCCGTGCGTTTCCCCCGGATTGCCCGCTGGCGCCGGGATCTGTCGGTGGCCGACGCCGACACCCTGCAACAGGTCAAGGAACTATTGCCCCGTGAACGTTAAATCGGTTGCCGACTACACCTGGAAGGATGTCCTGCGCATCGGCCTGGGCCTGATCATGTTCGTGCTGGGCATCCTGGGGCTGGTGCTGCCGATCCTGCAGGGGGTGCTGTTCCTGCTGATCTCCCTGGTGCTGCTGGCGCCCTACTCCCGTACCGTGCGCCGCGGCCTGGCCTGGATGCGCCTGAAATTCCCTGGCGTTCACCGGCAGGCGCGGGCTTGGCGCCAGCGCATGGCGGCGAGGTTCAATGCCCTGCGCTAGCCCGGTGATGGGTGGCGACGACCCGGGGCCAGCCGGGTTGGAAGTGGTCGAAGCCTGGTTCGCCGGCCGCGGCTGGTCGGTGTTCGATTTCCAGCGCGAGGCCTGGCAGGCCTACCGGGCCGGGGAATCGGGCCTGATCCACGCACCGACCGGGACCGGCAAGTCCCTGGCCGCGCTGTTCGGGCCACTGCTGGAATGGCTGGCCGATCCGGGCACGGCGACCCCGCCGCTGCGCGTGCTCTGGGTCACCCCGCTGCGGGCGCTGGCGGCGGATACCGAGGCCAATCTGCGCCAGCCGATCGATGACCTCGGGCTGCCCTGGACGGTGGAACGCCGCACCGGTGACACCACCAGCGCCACCCGGGCCCGCCAGCGCAAACGCCTGCCCTCGGTGCTGGTGACCACGCCGGAAAGCCTGTCCCTGCTGCTGAGTTACGCCGATCACGATCGCCTGTTCGCGGACCTGCGCGCGGTGGTGGTGGACGAGTGGCACGAGCTGCTCGGCAGCAAGCGCGGGGTGCAGCTCGAGCTTTGCCTGGCCCGGCTGCGGGCGCTGCGGCCGGCCCTGCGCACCTGGGGACTGTCGGCGACGCTGGCCAATCTGGGCCAGGCGCGGGATGTGCTCCTGGGCCACGGCAGCGCCGGGCGACTGGTACAGGGCGCGGTGCTGGCAAGCACCGTGATCGACTCGCTGCGCCCCGCCGAGATGGCGCGCTTCCCCTGGGCCGGGCATCTGGGCACATCGCTGATTGGCCCGGTGATCGACGCGCTAGCGGCCGCCGATACCACCCTGCTGTTCACCAATACGCGGTCCCAGGCGGAACTCTGGTACCAGGCGATCCTGCGCGAGCGGCCGGACTGGCTGGAACAGGTGGCCCTGCATCACGGCTCGCTCGACCGCGGCCTGCGCGACGAGGTCGAAACCCGGTTGCGCGCGGGGTCCCTGCGCTGCGTGGTGGCCACCAGCAGTCTCGATCTGGGGGTGGACTTTTCCCCGGTGGATCAGGTGCTGCAGATCGGCAGCCCCAAGGGCGTGGCCCGCCTGCTGCAGCGGGCCGGTCGCGCCGGCCACCAGCCCGGTGCCACCAGCCGGGTGCTGTGCGTGCCCACGCATGCATTCGAGCTGGTGGAGATTGCCGCCGCCCGGCGCATGGCCGAAGCCGGCCGCATCGAAGGCCGCGAACCGTTGATTGCGCCCCTGGACGTGCTGGCCCAGCACGTGGTCACGCGGGCGCTGGGCGGCGGCGTGACCGCCTCGGCCCTGAAAGCCGAAGTCGCCGGCACCCACGCCTATGCGGATCTCGGTGACGCCGAATGGGACTGGGTCCTGGCCTTCGTCACCCGGGGCGGCCGGGCGCTGGGCGCCTATCCGCAGTATCACCGGGTGCATGAGGAAGGCGGTCGGCTGAGCGTGCCGGACCGGCGCATCGCCGCCCGCCATCGCATGAGTGTCGGCACCATCAGCAGCGATGCCGCCATGCAGGTCCGGTTCCAGCGCGGCGGCCGTCTCGGCCATGTGGAGGAACGCTTCATTGCCCGGCTCAAGCCGGGGGATGTGTTTCTGTTCGGTGGGCGGCTACTGGAACTGGTGCGGGTGCGTGATTTGACCGCTTATGTTCGCGCGGCCAGACGCGGCAAGCGTGACGTGCCGCGCTGGGCCGGCGGCCGGCTGGCCATTTCCGGCACCCTGGCCGCAGCGATCCGGGACCTGCTGGACGAGGCCCGGCAGGGCCGTTTCGAGCCGCCGGAAATGCAGGCACTGCGGCCGCTGCTGGCGGTGCAGCAGCGCTGGTCGGCCCTGCCCGCGGCGGATGAACTGTTGGTGGAGCACGTCACCAGCCGCGAGGGCCGGCACTGGTTCGTCTACCCGTTTGCCGGCCGGCTCGCCCACGAGGGGCTGTCCGCGCTGGCGGCCTGGCGTATCGCCCGGGATCACCCGGCCAGTTTCCGTTTCTCCGTCAACGATTACGGCTTCGAGCTGGTCACCCGCACGGCGATTGACCTGACCGCGGCGGACCTGCAGGCGGCCCTGTCCCCGTCGAATCTGCTCGCGGATCTCGACCAGTGCGTCAATGCCGCCGAGCTGTCGCGCCGCGCGTTCCGCGACATCGCCCGGGTGGCCGGGCTGGTGTTTTCCGGCTACCCGGGCCGCAACAAGAGCGCGCGGCAGCTGCAGGCCTCGAGCGGGCTGATATTCGACGTGCTGCGTGAGTACGATGCCGACAACCTGCTGCTGGATCAGGCCCGCCGCGAGGTGATGGCGCGGGAGCTGGAGGTGTCGCGGCTGCAGTCGGCCCTGGCCGCGGTTGCCGCGCAGCGGATTCGTCTGGTGCGCTGTGAGCGGCTCACGCCGATGGCGTTTCCGCTGTGGGCCGAGCGGGTGGCCAGCCAGGTCAGCACCGAGTCCTGGCGCGACCGGGTGGCCCGTATGGCCGAGTCGCTGGAAACCGAGGCCGACGCGTGAGCCAGCGCCGCTTCGACGTGGCGGGACAGCGCCTGATCATGCGGGCCGACCGTACCCTGCACTGGCCGCGGGCCGGCATCCTGCTGCTGGCCGATCCGCACTTCGGCAAGGGGTCGGTATTCCGGCGCCAGGGGCTGGGGATTCCGGCCGGCGCCACCCGCGACGACCTCGACCGCCTGTCCCGGGCCCTGGCCGAAACCGGCAGTCAGCGGCTGGTGATTCTGGGGGATTTCCTGCACGCGCCGCCCGCCGGCGACGAAGCCTGGCTGGACACCTTCGCGGCCTGGCGCCGGCGTCATGCGGCGCTGGATATCCTGGTAACCCGCGGCAACCACGACCGGCTGGCGAGCGTACCGGACGACTGGGCGTTAGACTGGCGGCGCGGGACGGTATTCGAGCCGCCCTTCGCCTTCCGCCACGAGCCGGGGCCGGTCGAGGGTGCCTATGCCCTGGCCGGGCACTGGCACCCGGTGGTGCATTTGCGCCAGGGCAGCGAGCGGCTGCGGGCACCGGTGTTCTGGTTCGGCGCCGAGTGCGGCGTGCTGCCCGCGTTCGGCCGCTTCACCGGCGGCCAGCCCGTCAAGCCCCGCCTGGGCAACCAGTTATTCGCCGTCGGACCGGAGACCATCATGCACATCGGTATCGGGCAGCGCGCGTGAGCCAGCCCTCCGCCAACCGCCACAACCACGCGCGCCTGACCGAGGGGTCGGTGTCCGGCCACCTCGCGGCCATGTCCATCCCCATGATCTGGGGCATCCTGGCGGTGATCTCGATCAACGTCACCGACACATTCTTCGTCGGTCAACTGGGCACCGAACCGCTGGCGGCGCTGGCGTTCACCTTCCCGGTGGTGATGACGGTCATGAGCCTGGCGCTGGGGCTGGGTATCGGCGTGGGCTCGGTGCTGGCCCGGCAGATGGCCACCGCCAGCGACGCCCGGCTGCGGCGCCTGACCACCGACAGCCTGGTGCTGGCGCTGCTGATCGTGATCGGTTTCGTGGTGGTCGGTCTGCTCACCATCGATCCGCTGTTCGCCGCTCTCGGGGCGGGACCGGACATGCGCGAGCGCATCGCCGACTACATGGTGATCTGGTATCTGGGCATGCCGTTCCTGGTGGTGCCGATGGTCGGCAACAACGTGATCCGGGCCTGCGGCGACGCTCGCCTGCCCAGCATGCTGATGGTCTGGGCGGCGATTGCCAACATTGGTCTGGATCCGATCCTGATCTTCGGCCTGGGGCCGGTGCCGGCCATGGGGCTCGAGGGGGCCGCGCTGGCCTCGGCGCTGGCGCGGGCCTCGTCGCTGCTGCTGACGCTGGCGGTGCTGCATTACCGGATGCATCTGATCGAATGGGCCTGGCCGCAATGGGCGCATCTCAAGGCCTCGGCCCGGGCGGTGCTGCACGTGGCGCTGCCTGCGGCCGCCACCAACATGGTCAACCCCATTTCCATTGCGGTGGTGACCGCGCTGGTGGCGCCGTTTGGCGCCCCGGCGGTGGCCGGCTTCGGCGTGGCCACGCGGATAGAATCGCTGGCGATGATTCCGATTCTGGCCCTCACCGCCGGCATTGCCCCGGTGGTGGGCCAGAACTGGGGCGCGGACCGTACCGAGCGCGTGGCGCGCGTGCTCGCGGTGGCGGCCGGTTTCTGCGTCGTCTGGGGGCTGGCCATGGCGGCCCTGCTGGCGCTGTTCGGGGCGCAACTGGCGTCAGTGTTCGACAGCCAGCCCGAAACCGTCGAGGCGGCGGCGCTTTACCTGTGGATCGTGCCGATCTCGTTCGCCGGCTACGGGCTGCTGATCTGTGTCAACGCCATGCTCAACGCCGCCGGGCGGCCGCTGTCGGCCACCACGCTCAGCCTCACCCGGGCATTCGGCCTGTACGTGCCGCTGGCCTGGATCGGCTCGCTGGTCTTCGGGCTATGGGCGGTGTTCGCGGCGGCGAGTGTTTCCAGTGTCTTGGCGGCGGTATTTGCCTGGTGGCGGGGGCGGCGGTTGGTGCGGATTGCCGCGCCGAGGGGCGATCGTGATGGGGATGAACTGGTTGAGAGTGTCGGGCCTCACTGATTTCCGCCGTAGAAGAATTTCGCCCTGAAGGGCGAGTCTCTTTTCTTTGCGTCGCCAAAGAAAAGAGACTAAAAGAAAGGCGACCCGGACCGCTTGTCCCCCGGTCAGCGAAGGCTGACCGGGGGATTCCCGCCCGACCGCCGGGGCATGAATCGGGCCGTGCCGACAGGACGTCGTGTCCTGAACGGTACTAAACGGGCCATCCGTGGCCCGTTTACCCGATGCCCCGGCGGTCGGGCGGCAAGCGCTAACGGGAGGGAAGAGGCGACCGCACCCGGCCCGCGTCAGCGGGGCGGAATCTTCTTGCTCACTCCGACGCTCCCCCGGTAAAGGGGCATGTCGCCGACCTAATTCGGCCCCGCCGGCGAGTCTCCGCTCTCGTCCCGGCAAAGCGCCGGCCGCATCATGTGGAAATAGGCCTCGCCGTGGACTTCCGCCATGTACTGGCGCTGGATCGAGTAGGCCTCGCGTTCCCGACTTATCTGCTGTGCGCAGGAGTAGTCCTCGAGTTCACCGCTGTGATGCTGCAGGTAGTGCACGAACTCGTGCACCAGCAGGCTGCGGGCGAAGGTGGACTCCAGGTCTTCCAGCCTGGTGTCGAGGTAGACCACGTCGGCATCGTTGTACCAGCCCATGACCCGGCATTCCTGACCCTGGCAGGCGTTTTCCACGAAGAAGGAATGCTCGCGGAATTCCAGCGCGGGCTGGGCGCCCGGATCGGCATATCCCGATAACAGCACCGCCCAGTTGAACAATCCGGCGATCAGTTCGGTCTTCATGGTCCGGCCTTGCTGGCAAACGTCTGCTCCATTACGCGGTCAAGAGCGCGGACGATGCAAGCGGGCATGAAAAAGCCCGCGCCGACGGTTGCCGGCGCGGGCGGAATCAAGCGGATAGCCGGTTGGCTAGCGGCTCTCGGTTGTTTCCGACTCGACAGTCGGGTCGGCCTGCGCCTCGTAGACGCTGCCGCGTGCCCGCCATTCGGTGCGCAGCCCCAGAATCAGGGACCAGCACATCAACAGCAGGATGATGGTGAATGGCAGACCGGCGGTGATCGAGGCCGTCTGAAGCGCGCCCAGACCGCCGGCTACCAGCAGCACTGCCGCCACCACGCCTTCCAGGATCGCCCAGAACACACGTTGGCCCACCGGCGGGTTCTCGTGGCCGCCGGACGAGATGATATCGATCACGAACGAGCCCGAGTCCGAACTGGTGACGAAGAACACGATCACGACGATCATCGCGAGGATCGAGGTCACCACGGCCAGCGGGTAACCCTCGAACAGCACGTAGATGGAGGTGTCGATGTTCTCGCTGACGGCGGCGGCGATGGTGCCGGCCCCGAACAGTTCGTTGTACAGGGCGGTGTCGCCGAACACGGTGAGCCAGAAGAAGCTCACCAGCACCGGTACCAGCAGCACGCCGGTAATGAATTCACGAATGGTGCGGCCGCGCGAGATGCGGGCGATGAACATGCCCACGAAAGGCGACCAGGCAATCCACCAGGCCCAGTAGAAGATGGTCCAGCTGTTCTGCCAGCCGCCGTTGTCGCCCTGGAGCCCTTCCGACCAGAAGGAGATGGACGGTAGCCGCTGCAGGTAGTTGCCCAGGTTCTGCACGAAGTTGTCGAGCAGGAACAGGGTCGGCCCCACCAGCAGCAGGAACAGCATCAGCAGGCCGGCCAGCACGATATTGAGCTTGGACAACTGCTGGATCCCGGCATCCAGACCGAGGACGACGGAAATGGTGGCCATGCCGGTCACCACCGCGATCAGCAGCATCAGCACCAAGCTTGATTGAGGGATGCCGAAAATGTGCTCGAGCCCGGCGGACACCTGCTGCACGCCCAGGCCGAGCGAGGTGGCCACGCCGAACAAGGTGGCCACCACTGCCAGGGTGTCGATGCTGTTGCCCATCCACCCGCGTACCCGGTCGCCGATCAGCGGGTAGAAGGCCGAGCGGATGGTCAATGGCAGATTCAGGGTGAAACCGAAGAAGGCCAGCGACAGTCCCACCAGGGCATAGACGCCCCAGGCGTGCAGCCCCCAGTGGTAGAAGGTGATGGTCATCGCATCCTTGGCGGCCTGCACATTGCCGTCCGGGCCGAGCGGATTGCTGTTGTAGTGGTAGATCGGTTCCGCCACGCCGAAGAACAGCAGGCCAATGCCCATGCCGGCGGAAAACAGCATGGCGAACCAGCCCCAGACGCTGAAATCAGGCTTGGCATCGGGCCCGCCCAGGCGGATCTTGCCGTAGCGCGAGAAGCCCAGGAACACGACGTAGCCCAGGAAGATGTTCATCGCCAGGACGTAGAGCCAGCCGAAGCGGTCCGACATGCCCGACTGGATGGTCGAGAACAGCGATTCCACCTGCTTGGTGTTGAGCACCGTGAGAAAGACGATGCCGATGATGATGGCGGCCGAGGCGTAGAACACGACCGGATGAATGATCATCCCGAGTGCGTTGGTCTCGTCGCGCTTGCCGCCGAAGCGCGCGATCTTGGGCAGCTTGCTCATGCGGTATTCCCCCATCTTTGGCGAGTTTTTCACCGTAACGCATTCCCGCCTACGACGCGAAGCGGCGGGATGATGCGTTATCCTCGGCGGCCGCTTGCCCCGCTTTTCCCCCGATGCGCCAGGATCCCTTCGCCATTACCGCCGTGCCGCCGATGATCAAGTGGCTGCTGATCGCCAACGGCATCGGTTTTCTGCTGCAGCTGAATTTCCTGCAGCCGATGATGGTGTACTTCGCTCTGTGGCCGCTCGGGGCGGGACCGGGCGTGCCGTCATTCGCCCCCTGGCAGCTGCTGACCTACGGCTTTCTGCACGGCAACTTCGCCCATCTGTTCTTCAACATGTTCGGGCTGTGGATGTTCGGGCGGGTGATCGAGGAGGTCTGGGGCCAGCGCCGATTCCTGATCTTCTTCGTGGTCTGCATCGTCGGCGCCGGCATCACGCAGCTGCTTACCCTCGCGCTGTTGTCGCCGGGACAGCCTCACCCCACGGTCGGGGCCTCCGGGGCGGTGTTCGGCATCCTGCTGGCGTTCGGGATGATGTTTCCCAACGCCCGGGTGATGTTGCTGTTTCCGCCCATTCCCATGACCGCGAAGTGGCTGGTGATCGGCTACGGGGGGCTGGAGCTGTTCTTCGGCGTGACCGGGACGGCCAGCGGCGTGGCCCATTTCGCCCATCTGGGCGGCATGGCCTTCGGCTTCGCGCTGATCATGTACTGGCGCAACCAGGGGCCGCGGGCCAGGCTCTAGGTCTGGCGGGGAAACGCGGTCAGCGGATGCCCGGCGGCGATGCTCGTATGCACGGCCGTGCCGGGCGCCAGCACCACCTCGTGATTGACCCGGGCCTTGAGCACCGTGCCCGAGTTCAGCCGCAGCTGGTACAGCCGGGTTTCGCCCTCGTAGCGGCCGTTCAGTACTTCCGCGTTGTGGTCGCCCTGCGTGCTCAGGGTCAGATCGTCCGGGCGCAGCAGCACATCCACGTCATCGGGTAACGACGGGCCGTCGGTGGCGCTGGCCCGGCCCAGCGGGGTGTCCAGCCGGCCCGCGGCATGCCGGCCCGGCAGGAACGCCGCCTCGCCGAGGAATTCCGCCACGAAGCGGCTGGCCGGGTCCCGGAAACAGGTTTCCGGCGGGCCCACCTGTTCCAGTCGGCCGTCGCGCATGATGCCGACGCGGTCGCCCACGGACAGGGCCTCGTCCTGGTCGTGGGTCACCCACAGGGCCGGCACGCCGGCAGCCTTGAGGGCGTCGCGGATCTCCCAGCGCAGGCTGGTCTTGAGCGCGGCGTCGAGATTGGACAGCGGCTCGTCCAGCAGCATCAGTGCCGGGGCGTGGGCCAGCGACCGGGCCAGGGCCACCCGCTGTTTCTGCCCGCCGGACAGGGTATCCGGCATGGCGTGGCGCACCGCGTCCAGCCCCAGCACCGTCAGCCAGTGCTCGGCCGGCGCCGTGTCCCGCAGGCGGAAGGTGACATTGCGATAGACGTCCAGATGCGGAAACAGGGCGAAATCCTGGAACACCAGGCCAGTACGGCGCTTCTCCGGCGGCACTGGATGATGGGCATCGATGGTCAGGCCGCCGATGCGGATACGGCCCTCGCCGGGGGATTCCAGGCCGGCCACCGCCCGCAGCACGGTGGTCTTGCCACAGCCGGTGGGGCCGACCAGGGTCACGATCTCGTTATCGGTCAGGGTCAGATCGATGCCGCGCACCGCCACCGTGTCGCCGTAACGCACCACCAGGCCATCCAGACTCAGCATGACCGCCCCCGCCTCATGCGCCGCGGACCTCCCCGGCCCGCTCCTCGCCGGTGAGCAGGGCCACCAGCGCCCCGGCCGAAATCAGCACCAGCAGCAGCGCCGGCACCGCCCCGCGGCCCAGGTAACCGGCCTCGTAGACCCGCCACAGATAGGTGGCCAGGGTCTCGAAGCCGGTAGGCTGCAGCAGCAGGGTGGCGGGCAGTTCCCGCATGGCTTCCAGAAATACCAGCGCCGCGCCGGCCACGATGCCCGGCAGTGCCAGCGGCAGCGTGATCCGGCGGAAGGCCTCGAACGGTGCAGCGCCCAGGCTGCGGGCGGCCGCGATCTGGTGGTGTTCGATGCGTTCCAGCCGCGTGCGCAGGCTGCCCACCGCCAGCGGCAGGAAGCGCAGGACGTAGCCGATCACCAGCAGCGCCAGGGTCTGGTAGAGCACCGACAGCTGCAGGCCCACGTAGACCAGCGCGGTGGCCAGCACGATGCCGGGCACGCCGAACCCCAGATGGGCGATACGCTCGAGCAGCCGCCCGCCCCGTCCCAGCCCGGCGGCATAGGCCACGGGCAGGGCCACCACCACCGCGGCGACGGCGGCCAGTCCGGCCGCATAGGCCGAGTGCCAGGCCAGCATCGGGTCGAAGTCACCCAGACCCTCGCGCCACAGGTAATGACCGAACACCAGCAGCGGCAGCGCCAGTGCGGCCAGCATCAGTAGCAGGCCGGCGGTCATGGTTGCGGCGCGCCAGCCCGCCCCGAGGTCCAGAGTCGCGGTCCGCGTGGGGCGTTCGCGCTCGGCGCCGAAACGGGTTTCCAGCCACAGGATCACGGCCACCAGCGCCAGCAGCTGCAGGGACAGCAGCGCTGCGCGATCCAGTCCGAAGGCGTTGTATTCCACGAAGATCATCCGCGTGAACGTGTCCAGGCGCAGAATGGCCGGGGTGCCGAAGTCGGAAAGGGTATACAAGGCCACCAGCAATGCGCCAGCGGCAATGCCGTTGCGCGCCCGCGGCAGCACCACGCTGAGCAGGGCCCGCCCGGGCGACAGGCCCAGGGTGCGGGCGGCATCCAGCATGGCGGGATTGAGATGGCGCAGGGCCGATCGCGTGGTTAGTAGCACGAAGGGATAGGTGTACAGCGTCATAACCAGCGTGGCCCCGGCCAGCCCGCGCACGTTCGGGGTGGCAGCGCCGGTCAGCGTTTCCAGCGTGCCGCCCGGGCCGAAGGCCGCGAAATAGGCGAAGGCGCCGAGGTAGCTGGGCATGGCCAGGGGCGCAGCCAGCAGCGCCAGCCACAGAGGGCGGCCGGGCAGCCGGATGTAGGTGGTAGCCAGGGCCAGCGGGACGCCCAGCAGGATGGCGCCGAACACGGTCAGTACCGTGAGCAGCACGCTGTTGATCACGATCGCCGCGTTGCTGGCATCGAATGCCAGGTCCGCCTGCAGGCCCAGCCAGGCCAGTACCGCCAGCGGGGCCAGCACCGCCGCCGCTACCGGCAGACTCAGCCAGTAGGACAGCGGTGTCTTCACAGCACGCCGGTATCGCGCAGCAATGCCAGGGCGGGCTTGAGTTCGGACAGGCGGGCCAAGTCCAGTTCCGGGGGCTGGATGGTATCCATGGACGGCAACCCGGCCGGCGGTGCCACGCCGGTCACCAGCGGAATCTCGTAGGCCTGTTCGGCGAGGAAGGTCTGGACCTCGCGGGTGAGCAGGTAGCGGGTGAAGTCCGCGGGCAGGGCCCGGTCCGACAGCAGTGCGGTGCCGGCGGCGTTGACCAGGCAGCCGGCGTCGTCGCGGGTGAAGCCCAGGGCCACGCTGGCGTCCGGGTCGCCCGATTTCAGCCGCAGGGTGTAATAGTGATTGGCCAGCCCCACGTCGACCTCGCCGCGGGCGGTAGCCAGCACCACGCCGAGTTCGCCGGCGTAGCTCTGCGCTTTCGACTTCATCGCCTCGAGCCAGCGTCGCGTGCGGGCCTCGCCTTCCAGCAGTCGCATCGCCGCGATGAATGCCTGGAACGCGGCGTAGGACGGCGCCCAACCAACGCGCAGGTCGCTGTCGGGCAGGTCCATGATGCGGTCCGGCAGATCCGAGGGCGACAGCCTGGCCGTGTTGTAGGGCAGCGACCGGATGCGCCCGGACAGCGCCGCCCAGCGATCGTAGCGGAACTCGGGCCGGATCTGGCCGCGGATGTCGTCGGGCACCCGGCGGCCCATGCCGGCCCCGTTAACCACCGCGAGCGAGGCCGCATCCACCGACCAGAACAGGTCCGCCCGCGGCCCGCCGGCACCGGCCTCGGCCACCAGCGTGTTGGCCAGGGCACTGGACGGGGCCCGGCGCAGCGCCAGATCCAGCGCCGGGTTGCGCTCGCGGATGGCGCCGACGATATCGGTGTACAGCCCGCCCTCACCGTGGCCGAGGTAGACGGTGAGCTTGCCGCTCAGCGCTGCCAGCGAGTCCGCCGACACGGCCGGGTTGTCGGCGGCCAGCAGCCGCGCCGCGGTGCCCCCCAGGCCCAGGGCCAGGGCGGCTTTCAGCAGCGTACGGCGATCCACTAGAAAACGTCCGGCTTGTCTTTGTCGCTGTCGGTCAGCATCTGCCTGGCGCGGTTCAGGCGTTCGCGCATGGTATCCAGCCGGGCGTTGACCGCCGCCATATCGGCGCCATCGTTCATCAGTGTGGGCAGATGGCCGTTGAAGTCCTCTTCCAGCGCCGCCACCAGCTTGGCGTCCTGCTCGATCAGGTCGCCCTCGAGATATTCGAAGCGCTGCAGGTAGGCCTTCTGGATCAGCGCCTGCGCCTGCTCGAGTTTGTCATCCTCGTACAGGGCGACGGCCTGCTCCAGCTCGTCGACGATGGTGTCCACGGCGGCCGGGCCGGTGGCACCATGCGACTCGTCGTGGCCATGCTCGTCGTCGTGGTGGTCCTCGGACGCCTGCCCGCCGCTGGCGGCGGCCCACTTCAGCGCGCCCAGGCCCTGATTGAGTGCCGCCTTGAGCTGGTCGGCCCGCGCCTCGACGACCGCGTCGTCGGCATCGTTGTCCAGCGCGTTGCGAAGCTGCGAGATACCGGCCCAGACCGGTGGATAAAGCGGCGTGGCCACTTCTTCGACCGCGCCGTGGATCTTCACCGCCTCCCACTGCTCGACCAGCGCTTCCATATTCTTGTCCCCGGCGGCCACGGCATCGATGGTGGCAGCCATGGCCTCGACGTCGGCCGCGTAGGTATCCAGATGGTCCTCGAAATGTTCGACGTGCTCGCCGTATTCGCCGTGGGCGTGGGCGGCGCCGACCAGACTCAGGGCCAGCAGCGGCGTGGCCAGGAAGCGCATGCGCGTGCGAGGTGACATGGATGAAGTCTCCGGTGTTGGGTATCCGTAGAAGATAACGGTTCTCATTTGTGTTTACAAATCAGGCGGGCCGTCTGCCCCGTAGAAGACACCCTGTTGCCGACCGGGTTCGCGGCTACCAGTACTGCTCGGTGGTCACGTGCCCGGTCTGCTTGCGGTTATTGGGCTGCAGGCCCCGCTCGCCCAGCACTCGAGCCGTGTCCTGCACCATGTCGGGGTTGCCGCAGATCATCACCTGAGCCTGATTTGGGGTCAGTGAGGCGCCGGCGGCCTGCTCCAGCTCGCCGCTGGCAATCAGCGCGGGAATGCGGCCCGCCAGCGCCTCGGGGCAGGGCTCGCGCGAGACCACGGGCAGATAGGTCAGCGCGGGCGGCAGGCTCTCGATCAGTTCGCGGTAGGCCAGCTCGGCGCGATGCCGGGCCGCGTGTACCAGCACGATCCGGCGGAATCGCTGCCAGGGTTCGTCGGTGCGCAGGATCGACAGGAACGGCCCCAGGGCCGTCCCGGTGGCCAGCAGCCACAGGCTGGGTGCGTCGGGCACCCGGTCGAGCGTAAAGCAGCCGGCGCCGCGCGGCGCCACCAGAATCGGGTCGCCGGGGGCCAACGCGTGGAGGCGGCTCGAGAACGGGCCTTCGGGCACCACGGTGGAATAGAATTCCAGCACCTCGTCCTGCGGCGGGTTCACGAATGAATAGGGGCGTGCGGTGATGTGGCCGTCGATGGCCTGGGCCAGCCGGCTGAACTGACCGGCCTGGAACGGCACGGCCGGGGCACGGACCCGCAGCGAGTGGTGGGTGTCCGTCCAGTGATGATTGGCGATGACTTCGCCTTCAATCCAGCGGGCCATGGAGACTCGGGCGTTGAAAGAGGCGCGTGGCCTGGAAGCCGCGGGAGTCTAGCATCCGGCCGCCGGGCCGGCTGCGATACCATGTGACTCGGGTATCACGCGAGCCTGTTCATGGTGCAAACGTCCATTCCCACGGCATTCGATGCCCGCGGCCACGATCACGCAGCCTGTGTGAACGCGGCACTGGATCACGCGGACCGTCTGTGCGCCGAGCGCGGCCTGCGGCTGACCCCGATCCGCCGGCGGGTGCTGGAGCTGGTGTGGTCCAACCACAAGCCGAGCAAGGCCTACGATCTGCTCAACCGGATCCGCGACGAACATCATGCCGCGGCACCGCCGACGGTATACCGGGCGCTGGATTTTCTGCTCGATGCCGGGCTGGTCCATCGCATCGAGTCCCTTAACGCCTTCGTCGGCTGTGACGGCGATCACGGCCGCGCCCCGCCCAAGTTTCTGATTTGCCAGGCCTGCGATCATGTGGCCGAGCTGGCAGGTGGCCATGTGGACGAGGCGATAGACCGGGCGACCGAAGCGGTGGGCTTCCAGGTACAGGGCAGCGTGGTGGAGCTGCGCGGCCTGTGCGCCGGCTGTGCGGCGCAACGGTAGTTTTCGACTCGCAAAAGACTCGATTCGCAAAAGACTCGACCCGCAAAAGAAACGGCGCCCGAACGGGCGCCGAAAACAACGGAGCGAACGAAACGCCGTTGTGGAGGGGGCGGGGCGCTAACCGGCGAAGGGCAGCCGGGCGGTCAGCCGGATATCGCGCCCGGGTGACAGGGCGTAGCCCTTGGAGGTGTCGAGAAAATCGCGGTAGTCCCCGTCAAGCAGGTTCGTCATGGCGACGTCCAGCTGGATCTGCGGAACGAGCAGGGTGGTGGGCGGTCACCCCGAGGGGGGCGCTGAGACCGAGCAGTGTGCCGGTCGCGCGCCGGTCGGCGTCTGGTGTCGGCTGCATGGAATGACTCCGTGCGGGCATGTCGGGTGCGTCGTCTCGCAATATGTAATAATATATCATTACATTTATGTCCCGGCCACCCCCATGCCAACCTGTCCCCTGGACAAGCTGGGTAGCGCGTTAAGCGGCCTCTGTCTGCTGCATTGCCTGGCCGGTCCGTTGGTCCTGGGTCTGGCGGCCGGCGCGGCGGTCGACCACCACGCACTGCATGGCCTGCATGCGGGCATGGCTCTGATGGTGGTGCCCGTGAGCGGCTGGGCCCTGATTGCTGGCGTTTGTCGTCATCGGCGCGGGGTGGTGCTGGTCGCCGGTGTGGCCGGGTTGGCCCTGATGCTGATGCCGATTGCGGGGCTGGAGGCCCGGCTCGGCCATGGCCCGGCACTGACCCTGACGGCCCTCGGCAGCGTGCTGTTGATGGCCGCCCACCAGTGGAATATGTGTCTGCGGCCCCTAGAGGCTGATAGCCGCCCTTAGGGTCATTATCAGCGCATCCGGCCGGCCACGGCCGCCCGGGTTGTCAATGAATTGCAGATCCGGCTGCAGCGCCAGCCAGTCGGCGGCCTGCCAGCGGTAGAAGCATTCCACCGCCAGTTCACCGCTGTCGGTGAATCCCGCGCCAGGCGCCTTGCTGAACTGCACAAAGCTGGCCATGAGTCCGGCGCTGTCATCCGGCCGGTCAGTCAGCGGGCCGTACCACTGCAGACCCGCGCCGGCATGGTGCTGCACCGGACTGACGTCGGCGTCGGCATACCCGTACTGGGCGAACAGTCCCAGCCGCGTCCGGCCGGCGGGTCCGGTCACAAGGCTCTGATCCAGCACCAGATAGATGCCTTCGGTACTCCATTGACGGCCACCACCGAAACGGTCGAAATCGCCGCCATGGCGCCAGGCCCCGATGCCCACCCGGCCCGGCCGCCCGGTGACCCGGTGACCCGGTGGTGAACCCCCGTTTCGACCACGCTGAACAGGCCATCCGGCGTTCCGAAAAACGTCGACGGGCCGCGGGTACCCGTGGCGACCCCGGCCTGGGTGGCGCCGTCGTATACGCCAACGCCAGCGTATGCACCTGATTTACCATGGTAGAAGAGGTTTACGCTGGTGGCGGGATCCGGATAGCTGGGAAAGCCCAGGATGGTTGGAGAAAACCCCGGCGAGGATTGGAGGAAGCCGCCGCCGTGCTCGACATAAGCGAACTCGCTGTTGGCATCGACCTTGCCAAACTTCAGCCGGAGTCGGCCGTCCAGCAGGTGATGTTGGTACCAGGCCTCGGTGATCGCGGTGAACCCGGCCGCATCGATGTTGGAAAAGCCCTGGAAATCGCCCACCAGCCGGGTACCGTTGTCGCCGGTCTGATGCATGGCGCTGACATGCAGTCGGCCGCCCGGTTGGTCGAACAGCGTCCGGGAGTCGATTTCGAAACCCGCCGTGAGTAGCAGGCGGGCGGCGGTCGAGGCAGCCGATCCGGCGCCGCTCAGCACGGCGCTATTGCCGCTCTCCAGAGTGCCGAAAACCCGATTCTCGCCTGTGTTCTCGCCCGCTGCCGGGCCGGTGAACAGGCCTGCGGCAAGCATCAGCAGATAATGTCTGCCACGGCGAAAATAAGCCATTGCTATTAAAATAAGCATTGGCTTATTCTAGCACTGGCGGCGGCCGAGTGATTCTTAGTCGATCAGTGCCACCGATTTCACCAGGGCGTAAAGCGATTGTCCGGGTGTGAGGTCGAGTTCGCGCATCGAATAGGCCGTGATCTCGGCCATCAGCATCTGCCCGTCAGTCAGCCGCAGGGTGGCGAGTACCCGATGCTCGTCCAGCGGATGCAGCTGCGTCAGTTGGACCGGTAGCCGGTTGAGCATGCTGATGCCGGCCGGCTCGGTTCGGGCCAGGCTCACATCGCGGGCCAGAATCCGCAGGCGTCGTTGCCGGCCGTCATGGCCGGCGGGGACCAGGCGCAACACCACGCCGCCCGGCGTGGTGAACGGCTGCAGACCATCGGCGCCGGCGGGCCCGAGGGTGCCGGCGAGCACGGATGCCGCGCCGTCCGGCGGCTGGAAAAGGGCGGAATCCGGTCGCGCCAGGGCGTCGGCCAGGCTGTCGATCCGCGTGAGCCGGCCGTCCTGCATGAACGCCACCTGCCGGGCCAGGCGCTCGACCTCCCGGGGATTGTGAGTGACGTAGAGCATGGGCAGATCGGTGCGCCGGGCCAGGTCGTCGATCAGATCGAGCAGGGCCGCGCGGGCCTGCCAGTCCAGCGCGGAGAGGGGTTCGTCCAGGCAGAGTAGGCGGGGCCGGCTGAGCAGCGACCGCGCCAGTGCCGCCCGCTGGCGCTCGCCGCCGGATAGCGTGTGTACCGCGGCGTCCAGCCGATGCTCGATGCCGATCCGGGCGGCGACCGTGGGCACATCGGGGCCGCCGGTCGGCGCCCGTCGGTGGGCGTAGTCGAGATTGCCGCGCAGGGTTTGGTGCGGAAACAGCGCGGCGTCCTGGAACACGAACCCGATGTCCCGCCGCGCTGGCGACCGCCGGCGGCGCCCGTCCTGCCAGGTCTGTCCATCGGCGGTGAGTTGCCCGCGCACATCCGGTTCCAGCCCCGCCAGGCAACGAAGCAGCGTGGTCTTGCCGGAGCCGGAGGGCCCGAACAGCGCGGTTACGCCGTCCAGCGCCAGCGCGAACGGGCCCGTTTCCAGCCGAAAGCCCCGACGCGCCAGCGTGAGATCGCCCTGCAGTTTCACGGGGCGATCAGCCGTCGATCGAAGCGGCGGTTGAGGGTGTAGACCAGCCCGAGCACCAGCATCGCAAAGCCCAGCATCAGGCCGGACAACACATGCGCCTGGGCGTACTCCAGGGTTTCCACATGGTCGAAGATGGCAATCGACACCATGCGGGTAGCGCCGGGGATATTGCCGCCCACCATCAGCACCACGCCGAATTCGCCCACGGTGTGGGCGAACGACAGGGTCGCGGCGGTCAGCAGTCCGCGGCGTGACAGCGGCAGCACCACGGTCACGAAGCGGTCAAGCCGCCCGGCGCGCATGGTGGCGGCGGCATCCAGCAGTGGCCGCGGGATGGCCTCGAACGCGTGCACCAGCGGCTGCACGGCGAACGGCAGGGAATAGATCACCGAGCCGATCACCAACCCGGTGAAACTGAAGCTGAGCTGGCCCTCGAACCCGAACCAGCCCAGGGTTCGGGTCAGGGCACCGTCCGGGTTCATGGCGATCAGCAGGTAGAAACCGAGAACCGTCGGCGGCAGCACCAGCGGTAGCGCCACCACCGCCTCGATCAGCGGCTTGAAGCGCGACCGCCACTGCGCCAGGCCCCAGGCCAGCGGCAGACCCAGCGCCAGCAGCACCAGCGTGGTGACCGTGGCCACCTCCAGCGTCAGCCAGATGGGGCCGGTCTCCACATTGACGCCGGCAATCTCGATCAAGAGGATGTGGCTCCGGGCAGGGTGTAGCCGTAGCGCTCGATGATGGCGCGGCCTGCATCGGAGCGCAGGAAATCGATGAAGCCACGCGCCGCCGGTTTGCGCGGGCTGCGTTCGAGAATCACCGCGGCCTGGTCCAGCGGGGGGTGCATGGACGCCGGCACCCGCCAGACGTGGCCGCGGCCCCGCAACGGGTTGTCCGGATCGCGCAACTGGGACAGCGCCACGAACCCGATTGCCGCGTGCCCGGTGGCCACGTACTGGAAGGTCTGGCCGATGTTCTTGCCGTAGATCAGCCGCGGGGCCACCGGTTCGCGGGCCTCCAGGGCCTCGAGTACCGCCACGGCTGCCGTCCCGTAGGGCGCGGTTTTCGGATCGGCGATGGCCAGGTGGGCGTAGTCGCCCTCGATCAGCGTTCGGGCGGGATCGGGGTCCAGCGGCAGGTCGGCGCTGTAGAGCGCCAGCACCCCGCGTGCGTAGATGAAGCGGCTATCCGCCACCGCCTTGCCCGTCGCCACCAGCTTGTCCGGACGGGCCTGGTCGGCGGCGAAGAATAGATCGAACGGCGCGCCCTGGTTGATCTGGGCATAGAGTGTCCCGGTGGAGGCGCTCGACAGGCCGACCTTGTTGCCAGTTTTTTCCGTGTAGGCGCTGGCGATGTCGCCGAGGGTCCTGGCGAAATTCGTGGCCACGGCCACCCGCAGGTCGTCGTCGGCCAGGCTGATACCCGACATGCTCAGCCACAGCGCAAGCGCCATGGCGACCGGCCCCGCCCAGGGCACGGATCGTCGACGGCGCCTCATTCGTCCACACCTAGAATGATGTGGCTGGCCTTGATCAGGGCGAAGGCCCGGTCCCCTTCGGCCAGGCCCAGCGACTGCCGGCTGCCCTCGGTGACGATTACCGTCAGGCGTGTGCCGCCGGATAGAGCCAGCACCACTTCCGCGTTAACCGCGCCATCGTGAATCCGCTCGATGGTGCCGCAGAGACGGTTGCGGGCCGAGGTCCGGGCCGGTTCATCCCCGGGGGCCAGAATCGGCCAGCTCGCCTTGATCAGCGCCCAGGCGGACTTGCCGGGGGCCAGCGCCAGATCGGCTTCGCTGTCGCGCGTGACGATCGCCACCAGTCGGTCGCCGCCGGGCAGCGCCAGCGTGACCTCGCTGTTGACCGCGCCGGTGCGCACGTCGCTGACCTCGCCCCGCAGGACGTTGCGGGCGCTGGTCTTCATCAGCAGCCTCCCCAGTGTCGACCATTGTTCTTGATCTTCGTCGCTGAACTGGCGTCGAATATCGTCGATCGCGGCAGCAAATCGGCGTTGTGACGCAAGTAACGACTGCCCTGCAACGGTCAGTGACGCCCCGCCCCCCTGCCGACCGCCCTGGCGGGTCTGCACCAGCGGTTCGCCGGCCAGGTTGTTGATGGCGTCGATGGCATCCCAGGCGCCCTTGTAGGTCATCCCGACGTGTCGCGCAGCGCCGCGGATGGATTCGGTGGCCGCGATCCCCTCCAGCAGGCCGAGCCGCCGGGCCGAGATCGACTTCCCGCCGAGTTGCAGCACGATCGGGGCGATGAGGGCGGCGGTGGCGTCCTGCATACGTGATCTATCTGACTAAATAACGAAAATAGAGCGGCAACGGCGGCAGGTCAACATGTCGCGCCTCGCAGCGGCGAGGTTACTCTCGTCGAGGGCAAACTGGCTGCTGCGGGTACGGCGCAGGCGGCAGCACCCGTTCTGATGCGTTACCACCACCCCATTGCCGGCAACACTCGCGATATGCGGTTCGAATTCAGGCGTGTTCCGTGACTAAACGGCTATCCACCGCTTGATCGAAGAGTGGGTGTCGGTTTGTCCGGGCCGCCGCGATCGATGACATCCGGCTCTCGCGTGGCGGGGAACTGTATTAGCCCGCCGTATTGGTGTTCGCCAGGATCATGGAACGACCGAGTCGATGGTGATGACAACTGGTTTCTTGGCTGCAGGGGATACAAGTTGTTCACCCGACGTCAGGTCGCCGGAAGCGGCCGCGGCATTACCACTTCTGGCAACGCGGGCAATCAGCATGACCTGATCGTGGCCCGAAAGGCCGCGATCCGGCACCATCGAGTCTCCGTCGTCCAGCGTCACTGCGAACGGCAGTTGGTTGGCTGACCGTCGAATTACCGCCAACGGCATGGGCGGCCCGTCAACGGCTCTGGCGAAGACGAAAACCGGCTCGCGGCCGGTGATGCGGCCGCTAAGCGTATCGCTGAGACGGACGCTCACTTCGATGGACGCTGATCCCGTTGCCTTATTCGTATTCCGGCTGTCCGCTATTAGTTCGCCGGAAGCACCTTGTGTGCGCTGCTCGATCTCGCGCAGATTGCGCTGAATGATGCGTGCGTCCTCACTTTCGGGGGGTACCTGAGCGAGTAGCGTCCGCCAGTGCCTGGCGGCATCGGTAAAATCGCGCTGCTGCGCAGCGGCGATGCCCGCGAACCAGAGTGCCTGCGGGTGTTGTGGGGCGGCTTGCAGTGCCTGTTCGAGGAGTTCGGCGGGCCGACCGACGAACGATTCCGGAGTACGGCCTCTGGCCAGGGCCCGTGCGTAGGCGACCAGTACCGCCGGATCGTCGGCGCGGAGCTGATAGGCCCGGGAGAGAGCGGCCACGGCTTTCCGGTTATCGCCGAGCGTGGCGTGGGTGCGTCCCAGCATCAGCCAGCCCTCGCCGTCGTCCGGGGCTTCATCCAGTCGTGACCGCAGCTTTTCCACCATGGCCTGGATATCGCGAGTCTCGCCGCCGCCGCCCTCGATGGCGCTATGGTTTGCGCCAATCGCGAGATAAAGGCTGATGGCGATCAGCGGGATGGTCGGAATAGCCACGATCACGGGCCAATACTCGCGCAGACCGGTGCCGGCCAGGCTGTGGTCTTTGTTCAGGTCGGGGGGCGCTGTATCCAGCAGCAACTGCCGGTCGAGTTCCTCGTGGACGCTGGCCAGATCCGCTTCGTCAAGCAGGCCATCTCGATAGTCAGCATGTAGCTCCGCCTGTCGGCGATGGTAGAGCGCCACGTCGACTTCGTCGGCGGACAAGGTCGGCCGGTCTGCGTCCCTGCGCAGCAGTGGCCATGATACGAGGGCGATTGCTGCCAGCGTCATCACCGCCGCGACTGCCCAGAAAACCAGCATCACGAAACGTCGTTCCGATGATCGCTCAGGACGCGCCGCAATTGGGTGCGCTCGTTTGCGTCCAGTCGGCGGGGTGGAAGGTGATGACGGCGATGGACCGTCACGGCGAGCACGATGATGCCGGCCAGGAGCAGCACCGGCGCACTGAACCACAGCACGTAGGTTCGCGCCGTCACCGGGGGGCGGTAAAGGACGAAGTCACCGTACCGCTCGATAAGGTGGGTTTTGATCGCGTCGTTTGTCTGGTCCTCCGCGACCATTTGATGCACGCGCTGGCGCAGGTCACCTGCCAAGCCGGCGTCGGACGATGCCAGCGACTGATTCTGGCAGACCACGCAGCGCAACTGGTGCAGAAGCGCTTCATAGCGGGCCTGCCTGGCTGGGTCGTCAAAGCCGAGTGGCTCCAATCCGGCCACCGGGGCTGCGACAACGATAAGCGCGACGAACGCGCTTAATATGGCCTGCTTTCGATATATTTGTCCCTTCATGAGCACGCTAAGTGCCCTCGCTCGGATGCATGGTCGGGGACTGTTTGATCCGGACCCGATAGCGCCGGTCCGCGACGGCCAGCAAACCCGCCAGCGCCATCATGAGTGCCCCGCCCCAGATCCAGCGGATCATGGGCTTGTACTGTAATCGCACGCTCCAGGCACCTTCATCCAGCGGTTCGCCGAGTGCCACGAAGAGATCGCGGAACAGACCCGCGTCGATCGCGGGCTCGGTCATGCTCGAGCGACGCACCGGATAGTTGCGCTTTTCGGGCAGCAAGTCCGCAACCGGGCCGCCACCCTGTGTCACGGTGAAATAGCCCTGCGTACCCGTGTAATTGGGTCCCTGAACGTCGCGCACATCCTGGAAGGTAAAGCGGTAGCCAGCCACGGTAGCGCTGTCTCCGGGCCCGAGCCGCACGGTGCGCTCAATGCCGTAGGTTTCCACTGCGCCGGCGCCTATGATGAATACGGCCATGCCGAGATGCGCGAGGTTCATCGCGTAAACGCTGGGACTGATGGCGGCCAACCCGCGTAACCCGCCGCGCAACTGCAGTCTGCTCCGGATGTTGACGGCGACGGTGGTAATGATCCAGCACGCCATGAACATGCCGACGGCCATACCCAGGGTGGTGCCATTCCAGTACACGGCTATCAGCACGCCGGTAGCGGTAAGCGAGACCAGCAGGGCCCAGCGTATGCGATGCGCCAGATTGGTCGGCGTCATCCGCCGCCAGCTCGTCAACGGGCCAAGGCCGATCAAGCCGGCGAGCACCAGCATCAATGGTACGAATACGGCGTTGAAGTAAGGGGGGCCAACGGAAATTCGTCCCAGGCCCAGGGCTTCCATGGCCAGTGGATAGAGTGTGCCGATGAGTACGGATGCGCAGGCCACCATCAGCAGCACGTTATTGGCCATGAGCAGGGTTTCCCGCGACAGCAGCGCAAAGGTACCCACGTTGCGGATGGCGGGGGCCCGCCAAGCGTACAGCGTCAGCGAGCCGACAACCGTTACCGACAGGAAGCCGAGGATAAATACGCCGCGGGCTGGATCGGAGGCGAATGAATGCACCGACGTCAGTACCCCGGAGCGCACGAGGAACGCGCCGAGCAAGCTCAACGAGAAGGTCATGATCGCCAGCAGGACGACCCATGCCTTGAAACTGCCTCGTTTCTCGGCAACAGCAAGTGAGTGGATCAATGCGGTGCCTGCCAGCCATGGCATGAACGACGCATTTTCCACCGGGTCCCAGAACCACCAGCCGCCCCAGCCGAGTTCGTAGTAGGCCCAGAAGCTGCCCAGCAGGATGCCGATGGTCAGGAACAACCACGCGACGGTAGCCCAGGGCCGTGACCAGCGGACCCAGGCCGAGTCCATCCGGCCGCCCATCAGTGCCGCAACGGCCAGGCTGAAAACCACCGCGAAGCCCACATAGCCGACGTACAGCATGGGCGGGTGGATGGCCATGGCCGGGTCCTGCAGCAGCGGGTTCAGATCCTGGCCGTCGGCCGGTGCCGGCAGCAGGCGATCAAACGGGCTGGAGGTGAGCAGGATGAACAGCAGGAACCCCACGCTTATAAGCCCCAGTACCCCCAGCGTACGGGCGCGCAGAACACTTGGGAGGCTACGGCTGAAACCGGCCATCGCCAGCGTCCAGCCGGCCAGCACGAATACCCACAGCAGCATCGAGCCTTCGTGTCCGCCCCAGACGGCGGCCACCTTGTACATGACCGGCAGATTGCTGTTGGCGTTCTCGGCCACGTAGCGCACCGAGAAATCGTCGGCAATGAAGGCATGGGTCAGGCAGCCGAGCGCGAGTGCGACGAAGATGAACTGGCCCGCTGCTGCCGGGCTGGCTGCCAGCATCCATCGCGGCGTGCGGGTTTGGGCACCGGCTAGAGCGAAGATAGCTTGGACGGTCGCGAGACAAAACGCGAGTGTCAGTGAGAAAAGGCCAATTTCGGGGATCACGGCATCGTGCTCTGGGGATAGTGAGGTGTCGATGGGCGTTCGATGGAACGAGCTGCCGTTACTCGACCTAATACGGGATCAGGCCCCAGTGATAAGAGTTAGACGACGACTTGATCGTGGGCCTTAGTCGTGCGACATCCACGTATCAGAACACGGCGACGGCGGTTGTCGCCTTATAACTCCAGCCGTGCTCCCAGCGTAATGGTGTGGTTCTCCCGGTTTTCGCGGGACAAGTCGGCTTCGTATCGGAAGAACAGGTTTCGACCATGTGTAAGCACGGCACTTGCGCCGACCGATATGCGATAGAAATCGCTGTCACGAGCATCGACCGGCACGGTTAGAAACGCGCCGCTTGCAATCGATTGCGCGGTTACCAAGCGTGGGTCGTCGTCGAACTCGTGCACCCACTCGACCGCCGCCTGAGGTACTACGACGCCGAACCCCGTGTTGATGGCGTAAGTTGCGTTGCCGCCCACGGCTGTCCGCAGGGACTCGACATCCTGATTGCCGTAACGAAGCGGATTGCCGCCCCCGGCCTCCATGTAGCCGTCGAGAAACAAATCGATATAAGTCACGCGAACCTGTGGGCCGAAACTCAGAGGGCCTCGATGGAACTCATAGCCGCTACTGGTGCTGATTGCATACTCGAAACCAGTCGTATCGCCCAGAGCGATGCCGCCGCCAGCCACCTGACGAATAGCATCAAACTCCAGCGCGGCGATGCGGCCAACCGCATCCACATACAAATTCTGCCAGACATACCAGGAGGCCAGCGCGGAAATGCTGTAGTTGTAATGCTCAAGCTGGCCGAAGTTGCCGCTGGTAAAATCGGTTTCGTTGGCCACGTAACCAACCGTCGCACCCAATACCAAGTCCGGATTCACCCGATAATCCGCGCCCAGGACCAGTCCGAGCATGTCCGATTCGTTGGCCGGCGCATTGACGGTGCGATCTTGCTCGCTTGCGCGATAATCCGCGCTGCCGAAAACGTTGAAACGGTCGAATTCGGCACCGGTTTCCGCATCTAAAGTGCTACCAGCAACCGCGCTGCCGCTCAGCCAGGCGGCCCCGAGCCCGGCAGCAGGCGACAGCGGCAAGCTGTTGCCGGCTGACGTCTCGCTATCTTCCTCGTCTTCCAGGCGCTGTCTGCGCTGTTCCCGCCGCAGCGACTCGGACAGAAGCTTAAGACTGCGCAGCTGTAGCGTGGAGCTAGCAAGAGCCGCCGAGCCCTGCGCCGTGACCTGACGTTGTGATTGCGACAGTCCCTGTTGCGGCGGCGGTTGGGCGGATTCAGGAACGACACTGACGTCAAAGGAATCGCTACTCTGGGCGTCAGCCGAGATTGGCGCGAACCAGGGCAAGGCCAGCAAGAGGATGGCTACCGGCCTATGCCGCATTCTCGACGATGCCGTTCGCGTTGTTGGTGGCTCCAGCTCGGCATGGTTGCGCACCCCGTCCGATGCATCTTCATTTCTCACCAACATGGCCGGTTCCCCCCGAATGCTTTGAATTCAGCGCATGTCTGATCGAATGTAGCAGTCTGGCGCAATGCGTGCCAGCGGCAAATGTTCTCCTTATGGTTTTTCGAATCCGAGGTGGGCAGTCGGCCCTGAAATATGAGCCGAAATCTTGACATGCTCCGGTAAATGCACGAACGTGATTTTCATGTCAGGGGGACTGGAACAAAGCCATGAATTCAGTGTGTGTCAGAGGGTTTCGCCGGGAAGCACGTAAGCTTCTGCCGCTCTCACTCTGGTTGTCGATTCTGTCGGCCGCCACATTTGGTGGCGCGGCACACGCTGCGCTCATCACGGTCGACACCAAGTCCGACACAGTTGGCCAGGCTGACGATTGCAGCTTGCGTGAAGCCGTGGAAGCGGCGAATACCAATTCCCCGATCGATGGCTGTCCCGCTGGCGACGACCAAGGCGAGTTCAGTGGCGATGTGATCCGATTTGCCGAGGAACTGGCAGGGGAAACCATCACCCTGACGCAAGGCGCCCTCGATATCGGCCTGGGTCAGGGGGGCGAAACCTTGCCTTCACTGGCCATTGAAGGGCCGGCGACAGGCGAAGCAGGCGATATCATCATTGACGGGGACGGCCAGGATCGCGTCTTCGACGTTTCCAGTGACGCCCTCTTAAGCAACTTCTTCATATCCAACCTCACTGTCACCGGCGGTCTCGTTGAAACCGGAGAAGTGCCCGCGGAGGGTGGTGGAATCCGAGTGGTTCCGGCGGTATCGCTGGTGCTCGATAGCGTGCGGGTCACTGGTAATGCGGTGGATGCCGAGTTCGCTCCGGCTCGAGGCGGCGGCATTTTCGCTGGTGGGCCGTTAACGATCAGGTTTAGCACAATCTCCGGCAATTCGGCGACTTCCGATACCTCCAGCGTCGAAGGTGGAGGCCTCCACTACGCACCGAGCTTCCCGACCGGTGTGCCGGGTCAGATTCTCGCCACGGAAATTTCCGATAACGACGCCGTGTCCGTGAACGGTAATGCCCTCGGCGGCGGTATTTTCCTACGCGCAGCGTTCAACAGTTCGGGCGTCGAGGATGTGGTCCGAATTGGCAACAGTACAATCAGCGGCAACGACGCCAGCGCGAACGGCGTCGAGTCCAGTGCACTAGGCGGCGGTCTTTATGGTGAACGTCTGGGGCTGACGGTCTCGTTAAACAACGCCACCATTGCCGACAACTATGCGGGCACTGCCACAGGCGCCTCCGAGGCGGGCGGCGGCTTTGCCGTGGCAGATGCAGCTTTTGAGTTGGTCAACACGCTGGTGGCCGATAACTTGGCTGGCGATGGGTCATCGGATTGCGCAGTTGCGCCATTCGACGAGTCGGCCACCATTGCCTCGCTTGGTTTCAATCTCATCGGTGACGGCAACGGCTGTCCACTGATGGCGATGGCTGGCGATCAGGTCGGTGGCGCTGGCGATATGGGATCCATCGATGCCTTGCTCGGTGCATTGGGTGACAATGGTGGCCCGACGCGGACGCACGCCTTGTTGCCGGGCAGCCCGGCCATCGATGCCGCCAATCCGCAGGGGGCAGAGACTGGCTGCCCGGAAACGGATCAGCGCGGCGAACCGCGTCCTCGGGACGGCGATAATAGTGGGACCGCGGAGTGCGATATCGGGGCCGTCGAGGCCGCGGCGGTGAATCAGCCGCCGACGGTCGTGCAAGAGATTGCTGATCAGGTTCTTAATCCGGGGGACCAGATTACAATCGATTTATCGCTTGTGTTCGAGGACCCGGAAGGACAGCCGCTGACCTTTACGGCCGAGTCCAGCAATCCAGAGGTAGCGACGGCCTCGGTCGAGGAAGCCATCCTCACTGTTGCGGCAGTTTCGGTCGGCGCCACCACCATTGTCGTGACAGCAACAGATTCGATGGCGGCAGCCCGCCGTATTGAAATACCGATTGCGGAAAGTAATGCGTCACTGGCGCCATCCAGCGGTGGCGGCTGCGCCGTGGTATCGCCAGGCAGGGCGGCGCCGGATCCGTTGCTTTGGTTGCTGGTATTCGTCGCATTGTTTCGGTTATGGCGCCCCGGACCGATCTGGACAGTCGTAATCGCCGCAATGGGTCAAGGCGGTGATTGTGGCAGTGAGGCACGCAAGTCGTGATGAGCAAGTGCCGCACACAAGCTAAAGGGTGTTTGGGTGCATGGGTGCTGTCGTTCGCGCTCATGTTGATGCTGGCCGGCTGCGCGGCCGGATTGCCGAAAACCACCTCGGATACTGGGGAACCAGCCAGCGAATCCGAACAGATTGCCAAGATGCAGATCGTCGACTGTCTGCTTCCCGGGCAGTTGCGGCGACTTGGCGACACCACTTATATGACTCAGCGCCGACCCATCAAGACCACCGCCGCCGACTGCAACATTCGCGGCGGTGAATACACTGCTTACGACCGGGCCGACTACAAAACCGCGCTGAAGGTCTGGTTGCCGGAGGCCAAGGCCGGCGACGCCGAGGCCCAGGTCAACGTGGGCGAGATATTCGAGAAGGGACTGGGATCCGAACCCAACTACGAAGCCGCGGTGATCTGGTATGAGAAAGCCGCCAAGCAGGGCAACGAGCGCGGCCTGTTCAACCTCGGCACGATGTATGAACAGGGCAAGGGCGTGGAGGAAAGTCGGGTCAAGGCGTTGAACCTGTATCGGCAGGCCTGGGGGCTTTCCGAGGATAGTGTGATCTTTCAGGAGACGGCGCGGGCCGAACAACGGAAGCTTGAGGCGAAGCTGAGCAAGCAGCTCGAGCAGAAGCAGTCTCAGATACGCGCCCTGCAGCGCCAGATCGAGTCGCTGCAGGGCAAGCTGGAGGCCCGATCCCGGGCCGCGCAGACCAGCGCCGAGGACAGACAGGCGATGGCGGCTGAAATCCAGTCGCTGAAGGATGTCGTGAGCTCGTTGAACGACTCGCGTGATGAAGTTGAGCAACAACTGGCGTCGCTGGAAGACGAGGCTGCTAAGGCCAACGCGGAGCCGGAGCCATCGCAGCAGGTGGCAGACGCATCGTCGTCCGGGCCCGCGGCCGAGGCAGACACCGGCGCCGCCAAGATGCGCGAACCCGCATCGGCCGATGCCGAAACGGCGGATCAGGCCGATGGCGCCAGTGGTGCCCCGGCCGGTATCCGCGTCGATGACATGGATTTCGGGCAGTACTATGCACTGGTGATCGGCAATCGGGATTACGTCAGTATCCAGGATCTGGATACGCCGATTACCGACGCTCAGGCCATCGCCAGTCTGCTCGAGTCCAAGTACGGCTTCCAGGTGGAGCGGCTGATCGACGCCGACCGGCTGACCATCATGAAGACGATCAACAGCCTGCATGGCAAGCTCGACGATAACGACAACCTGCTGATTTATTACGCCGGGCATGGCAGCCTGGTGGATCTGGGTCAGCGGGATGTCGGCTACTGGTTGCCGACCAATGCGGACCCCCCGCCGGATGATTCCCGCTGGGTGCCTAACGAGTTCATCACCGGCCACCTTGGCCGCTTCAACGCCAAGCGGGTGCTGGTGATCGCGGACTCCTGCTACGGCGGGCTGCTGTCTTCCGCACCGGGGCATCTGATGCTGGGTGACAACACGAAGGATGCCGGCCGTGAATACATGCGTTACAAGCTGCCGCGGCGTTCGCGCCTGCTGCTGTCGTCCGGAGGCGATAAACCGGTCATCGACAGCGTGGGCGATGAGCACTCGATCTTCGCCGGGGAATTGATAAAGACCCTGCGCAGCAACCAGGAAATCATGACCGTGGCGGAATTGTTCGAAACGCTGAACAGCGCTGTCAGCCAGCGGGCCCGGGCCAGCAACATCAGTCAGCAGCCGGAGCTCAAGAGCATCAAGGGTGCGGGGCACGAGGTGGGTGACTTCTTCTTCGTGCCGCAACAGGTCAGCAGCCCGGTTGCGCAACGCTAGGCGAGCGTTGCTGATCGTGCTTCGTACGATCGGCCTCCGCGGTTCGGTAAACCGGTGAGTGAACATGATGACAAGGCTGACGAGCCCGGCCGCAAGCACCGGGATGGCGACGGCAGCCAGCCTACCGACGAAGATGCGTCGACCGAATTCACCGGTAGCACCTGGGACACCCCTACTGAAATTACAACGAGCGATCCATCGGCCCCTGACGCGCCGACAGAATTAGCCGTTGACGCCGGGGGCCAGGCTACGGAAGTCACTTCCGCACCCACGTCAGGCCGCAATCCGCTGGCGGCCATGCGTCCCGGCTATGTTCTCAAGGATCGCTTCAAGCTCGAGGCAAAGCTGGGTTCCGGCGCCATGGGGGCCGTATTCCGAGCGGTCGACCAGCGCCGCGTGGAAGCCGGTCACCACCATACCCATGTTGCGCTCAAGCTGATCGCCAGCGCTTTCGCTCAGGACTCGCGAGCCTTCGTGGCACTCCAGCGGGAGGCGGACAAGTCCCAGACGCTGGCCCATCCGAATATCATCACCGTCTACGACTTCGACCGGGACGGCGACATCTTCTACATGACGATGGAGTCCCTGGTCGGCATGACCCTGGACGGCGTCATCGCGGAGGACGGGCTGAGCCGGGTGGAGCGGTTGAGCCACATCGTGGACATGGCGAACGCGATCGCTTACGCGCATCGGCGCAATATCGTCCATTCGGATCTCAAACCGCCGAACGTGTTCGTTACCGAAGATGGCACTCTCAAAGTACTGGATTTCGGCATAGCGCGCGCGTTTGCCGGCATGGACGAACAGGGTGAGCCAACCCGGGACACCGGTGAGATTGTCGGCCTGACGCCGGCCTACGCCAGCTGCGAGATGTTCGAGGGTCAGGAGCCGCATCCAGCAGATGATGTTTATGCCATCGGGCTTATCGCCTATGAGCTGCTGACCGGCGAGCATCCATTCGGCCGCAGGCGCGCCACGGATGCCCGCACTGAGGGATTGAAGCCGAAACGCATCCGTGGCCTCAAGCGCTACCAGTGGCAGGCTATTGCGACGTCTCTCGCCTTCGATCGCGCGGACCGCTGGGCCGACGCCGAGGTCTTCCGGCGCAAGTTCGTCGGCGTCGGGCGGACCGTTCGTCAGCTGTCGGCGGCGCTGCTTCTGGCGTTGGCCGGCTTTGGCGCCTATCTGCTGTTGTACGAGCCGGCCGCCGGCCCGGACATTCCGTTCGAGGAGCTGTCTCCCGAGAAACAGGAGGCATTCAACGAGTTCATGTCGGAGGGCCAGACCGCAGCGAAGTTCGGTGATGTCAACGGCGCGTTATTCTACTTCGACAAGGCCTATCGCGTGCACCCGCGGAATCCGCGGGTCGTGGACGAGATCGACGCTTTGCTGGATCGCGTTTTCGAGCGGATGGATGCTGAATCCGGACCCGACGCCCGCGCCCGCCATATCGAGCAACTCCAGGAACTGCAGAAATACGAGGCGCTGGAACAGAACGCGCGCCTGCAGGACAAGCTTGAAGCGCTCGCGAACGGCGCGGGCGTCGGCGACGGTTGAGGCGTCTTATCAGCCCCTGCCGAACAGGCGACGCAGGAAACTCATCACCCCCCCCGAGCTGCCACCGGCGGAAGCCCCGCCGCCGGAGGGCAATTCAAACGCAAGTTCCGCGCTGCCGATACGGATAACGTCGCCATGGCTCAGGTAGGTGGATAAGCCCTTGTGCCCATTCACGAAGGTCCCGTTGGTGGACATCCAGTTCACCACTTTCCAGCGAGCCCCCTCGTTCAGGATCTGTGCGTGTTGACCGGAAACGCTGGCGTCGGGGATCACCAGATCCACGCTATCGGCATCGCGGCCCAGCTTCCAGACGGCGCCACTGTCGTCACGGGCCTTGAGTTCAATGACCGTGCCGGCGCGGTCCCCGGTTAGCGCGACCAGACGCGGTAAGCTGCCCAGCGGCGGCAGGTCCAGTAGGCCCGCCCGATAGCTGTCGACCGCTTCCGAGGTGTCGGCCTCTGCGAAGAACTGGGTGCCTGACGCATTTTCCAGACCGACGCCCTCCGACCACACCGAAGGAATCTCGGCGTCGCCGCCGGCACCGGGGGCGGCCAGCTGTGTGGCGTCATCGTCCGCCGGTGTTTCGGCGCCGCCGGAGGCCCCGTCATGGGTGACCTCGAAACGGAAATCCCCGAGCAGAAGCGTGTCACCAGGATGCAGGTGGACCGTGGTCTTGACCGGCTGGTCGTTGACGAAAGAGCCGTTGCTGGAGCCGAGATCGGAAAACGTCAGGGTGTCGTCGGTAACCTCCACCATAGCGTGCTTGCGGGAAACGCTGGAACTCATTAGCCGGATGTCAGCATCGGCACTGCGGCCGAGAACGGTTTTCCCGGCAGACAGTTCATGGTCGATGCTGTTGGTGGTATCGAAAAGGTGAAAGCCTGACATGGTATTGCCCGTTGTTGGGATCCGCTCAGTATCCGGGTGGGAAGTATTCCGAATGGCCGTCATCGCGGGCGATGGTGACTGCAGGCAGCAGGGGCAGGTTGTCGGGTGCCGGGCCGTTGTCATCGGCGGTGGCCAGAACGGCGGTAATGTTATCGGCGCCGCCGGCGTCGACTGCCTTTGTGACCAATATCTCGAGCGCCTGATCGGAATCGGGTTCGGTTGCCAGTACGGCAGCGATTTCCGGCCCGCTCAGCATGTCGGTGAGCCCGTCGCTGCACAGCAGGAGCCGCTGGCCGCGACCAAGCGTACCTTGCAGCATCGGTACGTCGGCGGCCGGGATCTGATCTCTTCCCATGGCTCTCGTGATGATGTTCTTCTGGTGGCTTTCGCGCGCCTCGGTTAGTGACATTTTGCCTCTCGCCAGCAGTCGTTCAACCTGCGAGTGATCGCGCGTGAGCTGGCGCAGTTCCCCGTTCCAGAGATAGGCCCGGCTGTCTCCGATCCAGGACAGCTCGAAATCGTAGCCGTCGAACCATGCCACCACCAGGGTGGCGCCCATGCCGGGTTTGCCGTTGCCGTTCTCTGCTGCATCTACAACGGCCCGGTGTGTATTGGCAATGGCATCCGGGAGCGACTCGCCTGCGTCGAGGCGGTCAATCATGCCGGTTGTCACGATAGTCGCGGCGACTTCGCCCATGGCTGGCCCGCCCATACCGTCCGAGACCAGCGCGACGCCCCAGCCGGCATCCGCGACAAATCGATCCTCGTTGAGCTGGCGCTTGCCTATATGTGTCCTGCCCTTTATTTCAACCAAAGCACGGGTCCTCGATTGTCATCGGCTGTCGCGAAGCAAGCGGCCTGCCTCGGCAGCCACTTTCTCCGGTTCGAAGGCCTGCTCGTCATCCAGCAACCGGAACAACGCGTCATAGCGCCGGGACGTCGTGGTGGGCACTTGCGCGGCCAGGGACTGCAGGCCGAGAAACAGCTGCTCGGCGTCGGCGTAATCTCGGAACCAGCCGTCCGCCGCCCTCTGCAGCAACGTCGTTTCCAGCGAGTGCCGGTCGTCAGCTGACAGAGGCTGGCCGCGAAACAGTTCAGCGGCTCGCACGACATTCTCACGTAGCTGCATTGCGCGGCTGCGGAAGTCAGAGGCGGTTTGCGCGGCAGCCGCATGCAGGCTTCGGTTGCCCCTCCGTATCACCTGTGCCAGGTCCGGATCGCGCAGTTCGACGATGATGCCGAGCATGCGCAGGGCGTGGTCGTTCGGGCGCAGACTGCCGGCCGGTATCAGCCGCCGTTCTCCGACTGAACGGCGTATCGCCGTATCCATGGGTCGATGGCAGGCATGGCAATCGAACAGTGACAGCTCCGGCGACAGCGACTTGCTGCCAATGTGATCCGCCAGCCGTGACAGGTATTCCTCGGATGCCGCAAGGTTGCTGGCCACCCAGCGTTCCACGCTTCCGGCATCGTTCTTTCGCCGGCTGTAGTCGGCATCGACGACATGGTGTGGCGGCATGTTCGCCAGCCAGGTGTCCAGCTCGAAGCGCAATCTGGGATGGCCGGCGGCCATCATTTCGTGCGTGATCTGGCGTTCGTCGTCGCCCAGGTGGCAGGACTGGCACATCCGTGCCTGGAACAGGGACTCCTCGGTGGGCGCCATGCCCTGTCGGAGGTTGTCGGCATGGCTGGTGTCGGGACCGTAATGCGAGTCGATCCAGGTTTCGGCGCCACCGTGGCAGGACTCACAGCCGATACCGTCACTGAGGTGAAAACGTTCTCCCCGTTGACGCGCTGGTACGTAGTCCGTGTGGCAGGCCAGGCACGCCTCGGCGCTGGCGGCATTCTCCAGCCCCATGTTGGTCGCGATCCGCTGCGACCACTCGTCTTTGAGGACTTCGAAGGCGTTGGCGTGGCTGTCGTACTTTGACCAGATGAAGTATTCGTTGAGCGCGACCGGGGAATCCTCGGCAGCTTCGACGCGTCCGTGGCAGGTGCTGGAGGCACAAGTGGCCACACCCAGGTGTATTTGTTGCTCTCCCGGTTTGTCGGTTGCCCATGCCCCGCCTGCCACTACCGCCAGAGCGGTCGCAAGACACGTCAGCAGGCTGCCGAAGCCAGTGCGGTGATGAACCATGGGTTACTCGCCCTCCCCCCGGGCATCGGTGGGCACTTCGTCCTCGACGTACCAGGGCTGACCTTCCTCATCCAGATATAGCTCGTGCATCTCCGATTGGCTCAGCGGGCGCGAGCCGCGTCGCCCGAATACTGCAATCTGCTCGCCGGTCTCATCCACGGCGCGATCGCGGACCAGCCCCCCCGACAGGCTGAGTGCCGGGCTGCTTGTCTCGCGACCGGCGATCCAGTGCGGTTTCGGCGTGGGTGTATAGCCGTAGAACTTGGGCTGGATCTCGGGCGAGGTCAGCTGGACGACATGCACCCCCGTGCTGGCATCGGCCACGTACGCGAACAGCGATGCGTTGGTGGTGCCGACCACCACGTCACGACTGTCCCCAAGCCGGCCGTCGGCGTCGTAAGTCTGGACGATCCGCATGTTGCGCGGCCTGGCGATATCCACGATCGCCAGGCCGTCGCTACCGGCGGCGACGTAGGCAAACGTGCGCGCCAGGTGCAGCTTGTGTGCGTCGGCCATTGGCACGGTCGCATCCGGTACGAGCGCCGCGTCGGCGGGATCGGTGACATCGATCACCTTGAGCCCATCGGCGTCGGTCACGAACAGGTAGCGGAACTGCAGGGCGGAGGCCCGTCCGTCGTTGAGAGGGACCACGTCGACCGTCTGCGGCGACATCGGATCATCGATGTCCAGGATCACCAGTCCTGCATCCGCGACCACATAGAGATAGTGTCCGCCAACGGTGATATGGCGTGCACCGTCGAGGATGCCGTCCGCGTTCCAGGTCAGGGATCGCTCCAGGAAATTGTTGCGCGGTTCGCCGTCGGCGAAGGTATTGACGTTGACCAGGATCAGCCCTTCCTCGGCGTCGGTGATGTAGGCGTAGTTGTAGAGCGGGTGGAAGGGCTGCTCCTTGTTGGTCTCGCGCATCAGCTCGCCCTGATTGCGCGGCGGATGTATCGGCTGCGTCGTGGGCAGCGCCATGCAGGTGGCGTTCTCTGTATCGACGTTGGCGTCGTGGCCGAGTGGACTGAATGGTGCGGTGATGATGCGGTGCGAAAACCCCTTGTTGTCGATCGACGCCACATCGAACACGCGGAAACCGTCGGTGCCGGCGGCGGCGAACAGATATTCGCCGCGAAGCTGCAGGCAGCCGATCTTGCCGCTACCGTGGTCGAAGCTGGTGTCGAGACGGCGCTCCTGCGCTTCGTGCTTGGCGAACCAGTCGGGGTAGGCGTAGCGATGCAGATAACTGCCGATCACCGCCTGTGGTTCCGCCCACTCGGTCACGCGCACGGCTTCGACGTGCTCGCTTTCGCCCACCCAAAGGTGGCGACCCACGAAATCGATGAATTCGGTGCCCAGCCCCAGCGTCTGGGCCATGGTCGTGTTGTTGCCGCCATCCGCGGACAGATGGCAATCGCTGCAGCCCTTGGTTTCGGTCTTGCGAACCGTGTGCGGGAAATGCGGATTGAACGCCTGGGAACTGAAGCCGCTGGATGCAATGGGTGGTTGCTGGATGTAGATGCGTTCGCGGTTGGCATTGGTCGAGGACAGCACCAGCGCCGAGGATGAGCGCACGGGGGCGTACTTACCGCCCTTGTAGGGTGCACGCTTGCCCAGCATGAATATCTGGTCGCGTGCGACCTGTGGATTGTAGGTGGCGTAGTTGCGGGTGATGCCGCCCTCGTAATGGTGACGTTCGGTATTTTCGTTGGCGTTGATCGGCAGGTGACAGCCGCCGCAGCTGGTGGTCCAGGAGGTGTGACAGGCGTAGCACTCCATTTCCTCGTTCTTGTGCGCCTGGTCCTCGGGTGCGACATCGGCCCCCCAGTACTGGCTGTCGGTATCTTCGGACATCAGCTTGGCGCGTGCCGCCTTGGGGTTGTAGGCCCCATGCTTGCTGTCCACCGAGTCCTTGACCAGGGATAGTTCCCATTCCAGGTCCGGGTCTACCACCGAACGCTGGATGAGCTTGCCGTCCTGCCAGGCGAAGCGCAGTTTGCCGTCGGGATTGCGCAGCACGCTCATATCCGTACCTCCGGTCACGCTGCTCGCCGGGCCGGATGTACGCAGGTCTGGGTACTCGCTGGCGGTACCGTGGCAGTCGACACACTGCACCTCCACTGCGGCGGCAACCTCCCCGTACAGATGACCGTTGCCGTGATTGTCCTGCTCGAAGTGACAGTCCACGCAGTGCATGCCGACCTCGGCATGTATCGATTTCATGTGCACTGCCTTGTCGAACTTGTCGGGATCGTCCCGCGAGACGATGTCGCCCTCCTCGTCCAGCAGGTTGCCTTCCCTGTCCTTCTTGAAAACGGCCCGGAAATTCCAGCCATGCCCGTGGTAGTCGGCGAACTGCGTATCGTCGAGTTCAGGGTTGAGCTTCCACACATCCTTGAGGAAATCGAGCTCGCCCCATTTGCCGCGCGGCGCCGCCCCCTCCGGATTGCGATCGAGCACTTCGCGCCGCTGTTCGTGGGATGGGTACTTCTGCTTCTCGGGCCACATGTGCGGGGCATCCGACTCGTAGTCCCACATGGTGTAGCCCAGGTAGGAATTCATGAACATGTTCGGCTGATGCATGTGGCAGACCATGCACTGGCTGGTAGGCACCGCCCGGGTGAAGCGGTGCTCGATCGGATGCCCCGAGTCGTTCTTGTCGATCGTCGGATCGGCGGTCCGGCTCTTGCCCATGTTACCGGCGCCGGCATACGGCCCGGAGTGGGTGGGTTGCCGGTCGTTGGCGTACACCACGTGACAGGCGCTGCAGCCCGAGCTGCGGTAGTCGCCGGGCTGATCGTTGGTGCCCAGGAACCACAGCAGGGGATCGTTGAGTCGCGTCTTGGTCAGGTTGATCAATGGCACCGAGATGCGCGCGCCCGTCCCGGGCCCCCGGTTGGACTGACGGATATCGGGGCGGCCCGGTTCTTCCAGCTGCTGAATCCGCCCCAGCGGATTGGGTAGCCCGGTTTCGGGAAACAGGTTGGTGATGTTGCGGCCGCCGCGCTCGAATACCCGGAATATGTCGCCGGGCTTGACTGTTTCCCAGGCGGGCAGCGGCAGGATGTAATCCAGAATGCCGTGTTCACGCATTTCCGGTGTCGGCTCGATCGGTGCCTCCAGCTTTGCGGCGGTGCCGTCGGGCGTGTAGGCCTCGCCGAAGAACGAGCGCTTGTAAGGCAGAATGCCATTGTTGTACGCGGCGGCTGCCCAGAACATGGCGCCGGTGCTGTGCAGACTGCGCACGGATTTCTCGATGATCTCGGCGTGGCAGCTGCCGCAGGCCTCGCGAGCGGCCCGGAAATCGCCCGGATTGACGAAGCGTACGTATTCCCTGGCCTCGCGATTGAGTAGCGTATAGCTGCGCTCGGGGTTGGCCGAGTCGGGCCAGTGCCAGGTTTCCGGATAACGCGGGAGGACGTGGGCCTCACGCATGCGTGCCTGGGCCTGGGGATCATCCATCGGCACATCCGCTTCAAGCCGGACCGACGCGTCGCCGCCGTGGCAATCGGTGCATCCGAGACGCACGGCCGGGTTGTCGTGCATGGTGTGGCGGTCGGTTTCGGTGTGGCAGCTCATGCAGCCGGCACTCTTGCCTTCCACGGCATCGAGGCCCTGATGTGCGGGGGCTGGTGGGTGTGCGCGGTAGTCGCGCTCGACTGCCTGTTCCTTCTCGGCGGCCTGGACGCCACCGAGGACGAACGCGAGCAGCGCCCAGGCCAGCGGCAGACGCCGGGCCGTGGCCGGCACGATGTGCTTGTTAGTAGGTGAGTGTGGCATTGAACAACAGGTATCTCTGGTTGCCTCCATCGAACAGTTCCTCGTAGCCGTCCCCCGGCTGCAACTCGGCATAGGAAAGCCGCAGCACGATGTTCTGGCTCATCAGCGGCCGGTAGATCACGGACGCTGACAGGTCCAGGCCGATATCTTCGTCGATGTTCGCCTGCTGGCGGGCCACTTCCAGCACCTCGGCATGGTCGAAGCGCAGATGGTTGGCATTGAGGCTGAGACGCAGCTCCGGGAGGAGGTCGAAGTCGGCGCCCAGGCCGAACAGCAGGATGCCGGGGTTGGTGAAGTTGGACTGCCCGTGCTCCCGCGAGCTTCGCAGGTTGTTGAGCACGCCGTTGCGCTGCGAAAGCGTCACCCGTCCGCCGCCGATCAGCGGCACCGCCTGGCGGATCCAGTAACTGGTGTCGGCGCCGGCGAACAATGGATTTTCCAGCACCGCGTCGAAGCCGGTTTCCTCGTCGTCGAATGGATCGTCGTCGCCGGAGCCGTAGAGCAGGGACGCCCGCCAGCGCACCCAGTCCTGGTCGAAGGACAGTTCAGCCGCCCCGAACCAGGCGTTGATATCGCTTTTTTTGCCGGTAAACGGTGCCCTGTCTTGCTCGCCGAAGGCGTAGTACAGCGAGGTGGTCAGGTTGAGCCGGCCGATATGGCCGTCGGTGTTGAAGCCGAAGTAGCCGACATCGTATCCGCGCGGGACCTCGAAGCCGATCGACGCCGGCCGCTGGATGAAGCCGTTCTTGTCGAAGAAGAAATCATCCTCCCGATTGCGGTTGTACAGAGCCGTGAACTGCAAGAAGTGTCCAAGTTTGATCGCGTCCTGCCAGTAAAGGTTGGCCACGAAGACGTCGTCCTCGCGCAACGAGGTGGTCGGGTCGTTGAGGCCGCTGTTGGTGTCTTTCTCCATTCGCCGGAACCAGGCGAGGTTGTACTGGAAGATGTTGTTGTCGCGGGTGCCGAAAAGGCGCACGCCAAATGGCTGATCCTGGAACAGGAAACCGCGGAAGTCGGCGTTGAAGGGCTGGATGCCTACCCGGATGCTGTCGAAGTCATAGCGCGTCGAGACGTTGCGCAGATGCACGTCGATGAAGGCCGTCTGCAGGCCCGCGAAGCCGTCGTTGCGGGTCGTGCCGTTGGCGGGATCCACGTTGGTATTCAGGATCTCGTCCAACCGCGTGTAGTTGTAGTTGAACACCGGGGTAAAACGGAACTCGTAGTCCGGCGGTTTGAACACCGTATTGCCCTTGTAATAGACGAGCTCCACGGCGAGATTCTGCAGCAGTTGCTGCTGGCTGGTGCCACCGAGCAGGTCGAGGTCGCCCGCGCTGCGCGAGCTTTGCACGCCCACCGGAGTGGGCACCTCGCGGTCCTCGTAGACCGTGTCCGAGATGACGGTGATGTTGAAGAACCAGTCGTCGTGGATCGGGGCGTCGGCCTTGAGCGTGTTGCGGTTGTACGGGTCCCACCAGTTCTGCTCGTAGCCCAGCGAATCCACGATGCGCCAGCGGTCGGGTACGGCTACTGCGGTGGTGTAGTCGTCCTCGCCCGGTGCCGGCAGGCAGGGATCGCGCTCGCCCGGTTGCTGCGGCTCGGCCTCCGGCGACTTGCCCGGTACCCGGCGTTGCGGCTCCTTCTGGCCATCCGGGCGCCTGCATTCGGGTTTCGACCCCTCCTGCGCCACCGCCGGGAGGGCGCCGGCCGCGACCAGTGCCAGAAGAGTGCCGGCGGTCGCGAAGTACCGGCGCATGTTATTTGCCCTCGCAGACACGTTGCGCATCGCTGTCGTTGAACGGGGTGAACGGGCAGTTCACGTAGCGCAGGCGCTCGTTGTCCGGACCGACTTCAAGCCTGTCGGCACGGATTGCCGGCGGTGCGTTATTGACCGTAGCCAGTTGTTGAGCCGCCCGGTGCAAGCCCAGGAAGGCAATCATGTCGTCCTGGTCGATGCCGTCGCCGGAGACGCCGATGCCGCCGATCAATGTGTCACCACGGTAAATGGGCACGCTGCCGGGAAAGATCTGCGCACCGTTGGCAACGCGCGGTGCGGCGCCGCTGGCGGTGCCGGCGAACGGTACGCCGACGCAGTTTCGTTCAATGTCGTCGGCGGCCAGCCCGAACTCGAATAGCAGGTGCGATGCCATCGCGTTAAAGCTGAGATCCAGCTGCAGGCCGGTGGAGAACGGACTCCAGCGCCCGGGCGGCTTGCTGAACGGCCCCGGCGGCCGGCGGCCGGCCGGCGGCTCGTTGATGCCGTCGGGGAAGTTGGGGCGCGAAAGATTGCCGCCGGCGCGGTCGGAGAACGCCGTGCCGTCGCTGAGCGCCCCGGGGCCGATAAGATCTCTTGCGGCCGTCACGTAGTCACCCAGGGCGATGGCTCTGGCCGGCGCCGGCATGCGCAGGTCGGGCTGCACGTACTGCGCATCGGGCAACGCGCTGATGTAGGCGCCAGCGTCGGTGGAAGAGAACAGCGCCGCGGTACGAGCCTTCTGCAGCGATACGTCGGCGCCGAATACCGGGGCGTCGCGTCCGCGTACCATTCCCCGGATGTTGCCCTGCTCATCGACGATGGCAATGGTGACGCGGGCTGGCGAGCCCAGCGGCCGACGGATCTGTGCTCGGGCGCTGTTGGCCACCCCGAGTGCCTGCTGCAGGATGACCTGCACTTCATTGGCCGTAAGACCGCCGCCGGCGGTTGGCGGGTAGCGCTCGGTGCCAGTCTCGTCGACGAACACGAAGGCGTCCTGGCCAGCGAAGGGACTGCCGCTGCCGGCGGCTCGGATGCCGGATTCGGGCTGGCCGAAGGCGGTGCCCGCGACAATGCCGCCGGTCGCATCGAAGTAGTCCGGCAACGTAATCAGGTTGCCGCCGCCCGCCGCCAGGTTGCGGGCCTGCCGTGCCGTGTCCGACATGCTGTCGAATCCGGCATCGCTGAAGCGCAGCACCTTGCCTTCCACCGTGATCCGCTCGGCCTGACGGTCGGTCGGGGCGGCAAAACCGAACGTTCCAGCAAGCGCGATGATCTCGTCCGGATCGCGGTCAACGTCGGTGACCATCGGATCGAGGCCGTAGACAAAATTGCTGGAGATCACCCCGACGCCGCCGACAGGCGTGCCGTTCTTGTACAGCGGAAAGCCGCCGGGATCGGCCGACAGGCCCAGGGGTGAGCGCTTCGGGCCGGGCCTGTTCGCGGCGGCGTCACCGGGCTGGCGGCGCGAGAAGTCCGAACAGGGCAGCTGGCTGAACTGGACGCCGAACAGCGGCCCGCCGGGTTGATTGTTTTCGCCGGGATTGAAATGGCGCTGCACGATCTGGTTGGCGGTGCGGGTGGAGAATGCGTTGCCCTCGCTGGACAGGAAGGCGCCGGTGATTGCCTTGGCAAGTGCGGCAAGGCCGTCGCCGGGCAAGCCGGCATCGACGGGTATCTCCAGGCCGTCCACGCCGCTGACATCGACGTCGAGCAGGCCGCTGGTGACGGACACGGACCGATTGCCGCTGGCGGGGACCACGCCGTCCATGCGGTACACCGCCAGTACGTTGCCCACCCGGTCGACCACGGCGATGGTGGCGACCGTGCCCATGGCCTGGGCCTGGGCCACGGTCTGGGCGAGCACGCGCTCGACATCGGCGTCGGTCAGGCGTACGTCGTCCACGGACGCGAAACTGGTGGCACAGCTGCCTGTGCAGTCAGTGCCGGCGTTGGACCCCAGCGCCGCCTGCGGTGCGTCATCGCCACCGCCGCCGCCGCACGCGGCGAGTGTCGCGAGTGCCAGTGCCGATACCAGAGGCCGCGGAATCCGGGCCATGTCACTGTGCCCCCATCGTGGTCATGCCGGGACGGTGGAACGAGTGGCAGTCGATGCACTGCAACGCGACGCCGGCGCTGCGGGTGTTGCCGTGACACTCGACGCAGGTCTCGAGGCCGGGCATCAGCACGTCGTGCGCCTCGTCGGAGGCCTCGGCCTTGTGGCAGCCGAGGCAGACCTCGTCGTCTTCGTCGTTTCCGGGCTCGAGGTGCGGTACGTGATCGAAGCGTGCGGACGGGAACCAGTCGGATACCAGGCGCACCGGTCGCACATGCCATTCCTCGTCGCGTTGTTCCACGGTGTGGCAGCTCACGCAACCAGCCTTGGTGAAAAGCTTGTCCATCTCCTGGTCGGCCCAGGCCAGGCCGCAATCCAGCGGATCACCCTCGCAGCGCCGGTTTTCCGGCTGCGAAGCAGGCACCCGCCGTGCCGGTGCCGGCGGAGGGTCGCGTTTTTGCAGGGCTGCCTGCCGTACGTAGAACTCCTCCAGGTAAGTACGCAACGTCTCCGGCTCGCCGTGCGGTAGCTGGCGGTCGGGCATGGCGTCATCGAAGGCCAGGCTGTGGCAGCCGGAGCAGGTTGCCTCCATGCTCACGGCCTGGAAGTGTTCGCCGTCGCGCTCGAGCGTGTGGCAATCCGCGCAGATCAATGCCCGGTCCTCGTGGCCGGGGCCATCGGCCAGCGAGACTTTTTCGTGATCGCGGTGCAGGTCGTGCGGGAATTTGAGGTTCGAGGCAGATTCCGTGACGCCGTCGTCCAGTGGTTCCCGATGCACGCGCCAGCCATCTTCGGACCGCCGCAACAGCGAGACCAGGAAGCGCGGATGCTGTTCACTGGTGAGCGCGGTGGCGGCTGGCAGCGTCGCCGGAGCGTCGGCAACCGGTGTCGAACCCACCTGTGCGGCGTCTGCCAGCCGCCGCTCCTGCTCCTGAGCGTGACAGTCGGTGCACAGGCTGTTCTCCCGCATCACCAGAGTAGTCGGCTCGTTGTGCTCGGCGTGGCAGTCGCGGCAGGCGCCCCGGAATTCCTCGACGACCGGATGCTGTGGCGAGAAGTGGGCGGTGGTCTCGTTGTGGCAATCCAGGCAGGCGTCGTTGCGTACCCGCTCGAACGGCTCGACGTGGCAGACGTTACAGTCTTCGGTGATCGACGGCAGGTGGTGGGCGTTGGCCAGCTTGCCGCTGGACCAGATCTGATCGGTGGGTGCCCCGTAGCGGGCCATCTGCTCGCTGACATCCTCGTGGTAGAAAGCGAGCAGCGGCAGCCCGATACCCACAGCAGCAACCACCGCGGCCAGAAGATAGCTGTAGCGGCGTGTGCCCGGCAGCCGGAGCCGGAGCTCGTCACGCAGTCGTTCCTGCACCGGCGGAACCGCGTCGGCATCGATGCGCACCTCGATGGCGGCGTCAAAGCCGGGCGGTGCCGCGATGCGCGCGACGCGATGCGGCCCGATCCAGGCCCATTCGTCCTGCGTCAGCGTCGCGCGCCGGACTTCGCCCTCGTCCAGCCGGATGTGGTTGGATCCCAGGCAGCCGATCTTCAGCCGGCCGTCGCGCTTGGGCCGCAGCCAGGCGTGCTCGGCCCCGATGCCATCGCCGAACAGCTGCAGATGCTGGGCCTTGCCGCGACCGGTGTACAGCGTGCGACGCGTCAACTCCACGTCGCGCTGGTCAAGCACCTGCTCGCCGCGTACCCGGATCTTGCGAACCAGAATCAGCATGGCGCTACCAGTAGAAGAAGACCGAGAGCACGTGCGCGCTCAGGGCGACGAGCAGGCCGACGGTCAGCGGGATGTGGAAACAGAGCCAGAGCTTCAGCCGTAGCTGCAGACTCAGTTCGCGGCGGATGCGCTGAAGAATCTCGGCCCGGCGTCCGAACACGTAGAGCAGATGACGCAGTCGCTCGGCCTCGCCCTGCTTGCTGGTTTCCGGAATCTTTCTTACCAGGTAGTCGATGACCGCCTGCTGGTTATCGTTTCGGCGCGGGGCCGCACCTCCTTTGCGCTTGCCGGTGTCGGGCAGCAGCACCCGGGAGCGGTCCCGGGCGACGAGCTGGTCTCGGAAACCCCTGCCAAGGGCGGTGCGTTCGAGCGCGCTGTTGACCACGGCGTGCACATCCTCATCGCATCTTGATGCGGTTTCCAGCGCTTCCCGGTCGATTCGGTCCAGTTCGTCGAAGCGCTGGTCGGGCGACTGGTTGCCGCGGTTGCGGACCAGCAGCCCGGGGAAGCGCAGGTAGCTGTAGAGCCCGTAAAAGCCGCTCAGCACGACCCCGGCCAGTAGCACGTAGGCCAGGGTGTGGACGTTGGCGCCGAACTGGAACGCGCAGTGAAGGGTGGCTACCACCGGCAGCGTCAGACCCAGATAAACGTGCGCGGAGGCCCAGCCTTCCAGGCTGCCGCGGTGGCTGCGGTAGTTGCGCTTGCGAATACCCAGCCATGCCAGCCAGAGGATCAGGGCTGCGCCTACGCCGCCCAGGGTGTAGCCCTGCCAGGAGCCGCCGTTACGTGGCAGCCCGGGATCCTGGCTCAGATACACCGCAACGCTGGTGGCCACCAGTATCAGTGCCCACCAGAGGTAGCGGCGCCCCCCGTACTGAAGAATGCTGACGTGCAGGGCATTGCCCTCCTACTTGTTGCCTACCAGATCGGTGAAATCCTCCGGGCCGATCCGGATGGCAGCCCCGGTCGGACAGGCCTCGACACAGGCCGGTCCCCCCTTGCGCCCGACGCAGGCGTCGCACTTGACGGCCTTCTTGCCGGCTTCCTTGGACTTGGCGGTGGGCACGGCCTGCGGATCCTCCCCCGGCCCGGGGCCGCGTCCGAAAAGCAGCCACTGAATCAGTCCCGGTTTCTTGGGTGCCTCGTAACTCATCTTGATGACGTTGTACGGGCAGTTGCTCTCGCAGTTGCCGCAACCGATGCAGGTGTCGTCGATGAACACCTCGCCGCTTGGCTCACGGTGAATAGCGTCCGGCGGGCACTCCTTCATGCAGTGGGGCTGCTCGCAGTGCCGGCATGCCATCGGCAGGTTGACGTGCGCGAATCGCGCTCCCGACTTGCGGTCGAGCCGGGAAATGCCGTCATGGGTCTCCGCGCAGGCCACCTCGCAGTTATCGCAGCCGATGCACAGGCCCTCGTCGATCACCAGCGCGTCGGTTGCTTCGCCCACCCCCTGTTCCATCAGGAACGAGATGATGCCGCTGCTTTCCGGCATCGACTCCATCCGTGAAGCATGCTGCAACTGTTCGGCGGTCTGGTGTTGCAACGCCGGAACGGAGTCCGGCGATTTGCGCAGCAGCTCCAGGAATTCGGGCCGCTCGATCTCGATGATCTCGGTGCGTACGGCGGCAACGGCCGTCTCCCGGCGTTCGGGGTCGCCCATCAGGGCCATCTGCCCGAAGATCTGCCCCGACTGGGGCTGACCCACCGCAATGTCGTGACCGTTCCGTCGGCTGGTTAGCGCCACGGTGCCGCTGCGGATGAGATAGAGGCGATCACCGGTGTCTCCTTCGCTGTAAATGGTGCCGCCCTTGCTGAAGCGACTGGTTTTCACGCGTCCGGCAATGTCACGCAGCGCGCTGTAGGAAACGGAAGGCGCGAAGAACTGCTGCAGGGTGCGTTGCAGGAAAACCGTCTCGATGCCCTCCGCCACCTCGTTGTTGGCGGCCATGAGCTTGACCATGGTCCGGCGGGGCGTCTCGATCAGGATGGTGTCGGCGGATACCCTGGCGTCGCCGATCCGTGGACGCCCCGAGAGCAGGCTCATCTCGCCGAAGAACTGGCCGGCCGTAAGCGTGGTCTCCGGCCCCGATTCCGAGGTCAGGGTGACTTCGCCCTCCACGATGGTGAAGAACGTGCTGGTGTACTCGCCGTCGCGGAAGGCATGGTCGCCCCCGCGCATCAGCTTGGTGATATCCGGCTCCTGGATTGGCTGCCGCGATTTCGGTGGTTTGCCGGCTTCCGCACGTCGCTGGTCCTCGCCTTCGCGCGCTGCCCGGATCTCCGCGATACGTTTGTCGCGTATCTCCCGGCGGCGTTTCCCCAGCGACCTGAATTCCCCCTTGTCGCCGACCGCATAACGGATTTCGCTTTCGAGGATCAGTTCACGGAAGGCGAGCGCATTCATGCGCGCGAACATCGGCACCCGTTGCTGGTAGAGCGAGAGCACTTCGTCCACATCCGCCTGGTAGGGCAGCAGACCGAATTGCAATTGCAGCAACGGGTGCTCGACCGGCTTGACCTCGTTTCCCCTGATGTACTCGATGACATCGTGGCCCTGGTTCATGGCCTGCTTGATCAGCGGATAGCCGGCCAGCGCGCCGATCACGTGCAGGCCCGGCACGTTGCACTGATAGTGGCCGTCGAGTTCTGGCAGGGCTTCGGGCGATTCGCTGGGCAGCTCGATCCCGCAGCTTTCCAGAAACTTGCGCGGCGGGATGGAACCCAGGCGTGCGATCACCCGGTGGCAGGGCAGTTCTTCCACTCCGTCCGGGGTTTCGAGCACGACCGCCCCCGGTTGACCCGGCTGGTCGGGCAGATGCAGAGACTTGACCTGGCTGTTGTAGCGGCAGGACAGGGCTGTGTCGCGACTGTTGAGGGCCGCCAGGATGGAGTCCAGATTGCCCTGCTTGGCACGGCTGAATTCGCCGCGCCGGTTGACGATGACCACCCGGTTCTTGCGGGTGAGGCCGATGGCGTTCTCGATCGCGGCGTCGCCGGCTCCGACCACCAGGATGTCCTCATCGCCATACTCGTCGGGATCGTCGAGCTGGTACTGGACGAACGACGAAGTATCGCCCTCGACACCCAGCCGGCGCGGGTTGCCCTGGGTGCCGATGGCCAGCACTACGTGCTCGGCTTCGATGGTGGTGCCGTCGGCGCAGCGAATGATGAAGTCCCCGCGCTGACCGCTGATGCCGACAACCTCGGCGTCACCCCGCAGGTTGATGCCGACCGCGCGTGCGTCCTCCGCCCAGTTGTCCAGGATGGCCTCGCGGGTGCCGGCGCTGAAGTCCAACGGGCTCCTCAGGTCGAGGTAGCCCGGTTCGTCCATGACGTGCTTACCCTTCTGGTACTTCTGGATCGTGTTGGCGAGAAAAGGGCTGCCTTCAAGGAGGATGTGGCTGGGTTCAGCGGATTCGCGGTCGTACTCTGCCGCGCGCCCGGCTGCGCTGAGTCCGGCCGGACCTGCCCCAATGACCGCTATGGTGTAGCGCGTCCCCATCAATGTCCCCCAACGCCTCAGCGTAGTAATAATACTGGCGTGTCGAGTACAGAGTACAGATTTCGCGGTTCAAGCAAAACCCGCATAGCTGGCGCTGCGTTGATACGGGATCGCTTCCATTAGCCGATTGCGCTAGGTTGGGAGTCGCCAGTCAGGCAGCCAACAGGGGGCGATCATGGCGATATCCGATCATGTGAATCTCGAGCAGTTCATGGCCGGCGTGCAGCGCCGCAATCCGGGGGAGACGGAATTCCACCAGGCGGTCTACGAGGTAGCCGTCGATATCTTCGATTTCATCCAGGACAAGGAGATCTACCACGAGGCACAGATTCTCCGCCGCATCGCCGAGCCCGACCGCGTGGTCTCGTTCCGCGTGTGCTGGGAGGACGACAACGGCAACGTCCGGGTTCAGCGCGGCTACCGGGTGCAGAATAACAATGCGATCGGCCCCTACAAGGGCGGCCTCCGCTTCCACAAGAGCGTGGACCAGAGCATTCTCAAGTTCCTGGCCTTCGAGCAGACCTTCAAGAACAGCCTCACCGGACTGCCCATGGGCGGCGCCAAGGGCGGGGCGGACTTCAACCCCAAGGGCAAGTCCGATAACGAGGTCATGCGCTTCTGCCAGTCGTTCATGACCGAACTCTACCGCCACGTGGGCGAAGATACCGATATTCCCGCCGGTGACATCGGCACCGGGGCGCGCGAGATCGGCTACATGTTCGGTCAGTACAAGCGCATCACCAATCGCTACGTGGGCGTGCTTACCGGCAAGGGTCTGGAATGGGGCGGCAGCCTGGTGCGCACCGAATCCACCGGCTACGGTGTGGTCTATTTCGCCGAGGACATGCTGGCCCAGGCGGGCGACGACCTGGAGGGCAAGCAGGTGGCGGTATCCGGCTCCGGCAACGTTGCCACCTTCGCCGCCGAGAAGGCTACCCAGCTGGGTGCGCGCGTGGTCACCATGTCCGATTCCGATGGCTTCGTGCACGACCCCGATGGCTTCACGCAGGAGAAGATCGATTGGGTGAAGCGGCACAAGACCCACTACCGCGGGCGCCTGTCGGCCTATGTCGATCAGTTCAAGGGCGCGACCTTCCACGCCGGCGAGCGGCCCTGGTCGGTGCCCTGTGACATCGCGCTGCCCTGCGCGACCCAGAACGAACTGGGGCCCGATGACGCCCGGCAACTGGTCGCGAATGGTGCGCGCATGGTCGTCGAGGGCGCCAACATGCCGACCACCAATGACGCCGTGAAGCTGCTACGGGAAGCCCGGGTGCTGTTCGGGCCGGCCAAGGCGGCCAACGCGGGCGGGGTGGCCGTCTCCGGGCTGGAGATGAGCCAGAACCAGACCCGCATGGCGTTGCGCGAAGATGAGCTGCAGAAGCTGCTGCGCGAGATCATGCGCAATATCCACAGTCGTTGTCTGGCGTATGCGGACCCGCGTAGTGACTATATCGATTACGCCAAGGCCGCCAACATCGCTGGCTTCAAGAAAGTGGCCGACGCCATGCTGGCATTCGGTGTGGTTTAGCGTCGGCCTTCCGGTTACCGCGTCACCGCATGACGGGTTCCCGCATTGCGGACGCGACCGCCGTCAGGGGGTGTCGAGCCCCCAGGACACGTGATGCAGACTGCCGTCCCAGCGTTCCACGGTGAGCCACAGTTCGGCGTTCGTTGGCATGGCTGCCGGCACCGGCACATGGGCCTCGCGCAGGACTTCGCCGCCGTGGAGCAGGCCCGCGGTCGGGGACAGCAGATCGGTCGCTGCCGGTGCCTGATCGCCGATGGTGAGCACGGCGGTGCGAATCTGCGCCACCGGCCCACCGTCGAAACGCACGGTCATGTCCAGTTCCTGACCGGGGCGTGGTGGCCAGTGACCGGCGGCCTTCGGCGCCACCTGCCAGGGACCGACGGATTTCGGCGCCAGTGAGGTGGCGCTGCCTTCGGCCTCGGTTCCCATCAGTGTCGTGACCAGGAAATACAGCGGCAGAAGCAGTAGCGCGGCGTTGACGTGGTACTTGAAGCGGGCCCAGCGCATGGTCATTCCGTCCCCGCGGCCAGACCGGCGTCGGCGGCACGGCGCGGGGCGCGGGCCTTCACCGGTGCGGTGCGCTTGTGCCAGACCAGCATGCCGCTGAAGATCATCAGGCTGAGCACAGCGCCGAAGATGAACCAGATGAGCTTCGAGATCAGCCCGGCGAAATCGCCGAAGTGCAGCGGGTCGGTCAGCCCTTCCAGCCACATCAGGGCGGTCATGTCGCCCACGTCACGGCTGCCGCCGAGTTCCCCCGTATACGGGTTGATGAACGCGGCCACGCTGAAGTCACTCTGCAGCGGGAAACCGGCCTGCCCGTAGACCTCGGTATGGTGATAGCCGCTTTCCGGCAGGCTGATCCAGCGCAGGTCCAGGCCCGGTATGGCGTCGCGTGCCCGGGCCACGGCGGTATCGATCCCAACCTGCTCGGGTGCGCCGCCCTCCACCACCGGCAGCGCCTCGCGCTCGATCATCGGGGCCGGCGGCAGGACGGCTATGTTGTTGTCCCACAGCACGCCCTGCACGAAATAGAACCCGCCGGTCAGGCCGATCACCGCCACGAACCAGATCGACCAGGTGCCGATCACCCGGTGCAGGTCACTCCAGAAGATGCGCCGGGTCAGCCGCGTGCGGATGTAGGGCCGGTAGAAGGACCGCCAGAAGCGCTTGTCCACGACCAGGGCGGTAACCAGTGAGAACAGCAGTGGCAGAGCCAGCAGCCCGACCAGGTAATAGCCCCAACTGCGGCCGTTGTGCCAGGGCACCAGCAGCCAGCCGTGCAGCGCCCGCATGAAATCGGGGAAGGTCACGCCCCGGCTCAGGCCCTGGATTTCGCCCGAATACGGATTGACATAGACGGTGGCGTGGCCGCCTTCGGGCAGCGACACCGACACCCGCGTGGCCAGATACGGTTCGCTTTCCTGTATGAAGTGGATCGCGGCCTGCGGCCAGCGGTCGGTGACCGCGCCGGCAATACGGTCATACCCGACATGGGCCGCGGTTTCTCCCTGGCTGGCGCGCACGTCGGGATTGATCAGCCAGGTGATCTCGTGGCTCACGGTGGCCAGCGTGCCGGTCACGCAGACGAAGAACAGCAGGATCCACAGCGGCAGCGACGCCCAGCGGTGCAGCGAGAACCACAGACCGCCGCGGATGGCGCGGTCGCTCTTGGCGGTCTGGGGGTCGGGCGGTCGCAGGCAGGGGCCGGCTTGCCGACCCCGGGGTGTGTCAGTGGACATGCGGGATCAGGGTGAAAGGTTGTAGTTGAAGCCCACCTGGAATACCTGCGGCAGCCCCGGTCGGGCTCCGAACGGGCGGCGGGCCACGATGTAATCGCTGTCGAACATGTTATCGATGCGACCGATTATGCGCAGGGCCGGCGTAGCCTGCCAGCCGGCGGCCAGGTTCACCACGGTGAACTCGTCGGTGCCGGTGTCGTCGGGGATCGAGCCGCTGCCGGCCACGTCGCGCATGGCCGACTGATAGGTGGCGGACAGGTTGACGTCCCAGTTGCTGCCGGCCAGCCCGATGCGGGCGTTGGCCCGGTGTTCCGGGATATAGGGCAGTTCATCCCCGGGCTGGACGTTGCCGAACTGCGGATTGGGCGAGGTAAAGCTGGTCTGGAACTCGGTGTCGGTATAGGTGTAGGTCAGGCCCAGTGGCAGCCGCCAGCCGTTGCCCAGACCGACGCTGCGATTCCAGCCGGTCTCGATGCCCTGGATGTCGACGCTGCCGGCGTTGATCTGCTGGTCCAGGTTGGCCGCGCCGCAGCCGGCCGAGAAGGTGCACACCGCGGTGAGGTTGCTGTAGTCGCTGTAGAAGGCCACCGCCTCCAGCCGGCCCACGCGTGCGCTGTTCCAGCGGGCGCCGGCCTCGTAGTTGATCGCCTCTTCCGGTTCCACGTTGTCCTGCGGGCCGGGGGTGGCCGGCGAGAAGCCCTTGTGCACCCCGCCCAGCAGAGTCAGCGAGTCGTTCCAGGCGTAGCTCACGCCCAGGCCGGGCAGGACCTCGGTGTAGTCGTCCTCGCTGGATACCTGATTAAGGCGGTCGGTGAACTTCACCGAGATGGTTTCCACGCGCACGCCGGGCACCAGCGTCCAGTTGCCGATCAGAATCTCGTCGCGTACCCAGAAGGCCACGGCGTCGGCGTAGCCCGTGTTGTTGGCGGTGATGGCGCGGGTGCTGTCCTTGCGCTGCGGGCGGCCGCCGACCATTTCGTAGGCGAACTCGTCGTGGTCCCGCCGAATACGGTCGGAGTGCACTCGCATGCCCACTTCCAGCAGGTGCAGCAGGGCGTCGTCCCCGCCCGTGAAGAACTCCCAGTTCAGGTTGCCCTGCACGCCGGTGGACACGAACTCCCGGGCGTTGGTGCCGATCAGCAGGTCGTCGGCGTCGACGTTGGGATCGCTGTCACGCTGGCCGGTGAGGGTTTCGTACAGCAGGCGGTTGTTGGGGTCGTCCGGGTTGGCCAGCACATTGCGCACGTCGGCGCTGCGGAAGTTGTTGAACTTGCGCCAGGCGCGGTCGAACTGCTGCCAGTAGCCCACCACGTCGAGGTCGCCCCCGAACAGCGGCTGGGCCCAGCCGATGCGCGCACCCTGCCAGTCCCAGTCGAACCGGCCCTCGGCGCTGCCGGCATAGCGGCGGTTGGGGGTTTCCTCGAAATCCTCGTTGGTCAGGCCGAGATAGGTTTCGTCGGACACTTCGTCGGCGTAGCCCACCCGCATCCGCAGGGTGCCGGGGCCGATCTCGTAGCGGCCCTTGATCAGGGCCTCGTTCTTGTCGAAGCCGGTGTCGCCGCCGCCGTCCAGCTCCTTGAAGCCGTCGCTGGCCAGATGCACGAATTCGGCAGACACCCCGAGCGGCCCGCTACTGGTGCCGCCGCGGGCATGCACGCGGCGATAGGCATCGCTGCCGCCGGCCACTTCCAGCATGGCGGACGGGTCTTCAGGAATCGGCTGGGAGACCAGATTGATCGCCCCGCCGATGGTCTGCGGGCCGTACTGGATGGCCGACGGGCCCTTGAACACCTCCACGCCGCTCATGCGGGTGGTCAGCGGGAAGTAGTAGGCCGCCGGGGCGGAATACGGCGCCGGGGCGATCAGCACGCCGTCCTCCATCAGGGTGATCTTCTGGCTGCGGTCGGAGCTGCCGCCGCGCAGGCCGATGTTGGGCCGCAGGCCGTAGCCGTCCTCTTCGCGCACGTACACGCCGGGCACCTGGTTGAGCACGCGGTTGATGTCGTCGTACTGGTATTCCTTCAGCGTTTCCTCGTCCACCTTGTGGGCCGAGCCGGAAACCCGCCCCAGTTCCTCCTCGGAACCGAAGATGCTGATGGACTCCAGCGAGGCGGCGTCGTCCTCGTTGTCCTGGGCCCAGGCAGCCGGTCCGGCAACCGCCAGGCACAGCGCGAATATCCAGTGGCGTCGGGTCATGGGCATGGTGCGTCCTGTGGCAATCGTCATCGCGCCGCGGTGAGTTGCAGGCGACGATGGAGCGTGGGTGGCCCCGATGGGGCGTCGGTAATCCATCCGGCGTCGGCGAGGCCCGGTTCGACCGCGGCCAGGTTGGCCTGTGGGTCGATCATCGGCTTCAAGGGCCGGCCGTTAAGCGACACCAGCGAATCGGCATACACTTCGACCGGGCCGTGCCCGCGCCGGTTGAAATCGTTCCGGATGTGGTGCGCCAGTTGCAGCACCAGATCCGGCTGTCCCGCCATCTCGCGATACTGCAGTTCGGTGAGGTACTCGTGGGGCGGCACCAGCACGGTCCGGCCAGCGTCGGTCACGACACGATAATTCAGCGAACCGGATTTCTCCCGCAGCATCACCCGCCAGGAAAAGCGCATGCCCTGCTCGTGCCAGAGCACCGTGCCCGGATACGCCCAGTGCCGCAGCGGCAGCAGGAACTGCACCAGGCAGAAGCCGGCCACCGCCAGGGCGAACGCCGCGCTCGCCGGCCGCCAGCCACCGCGTTGCCCCCCTCTCCCGCTCGCGGGAGAGGGGCCGCTGACCAGCCTCGTGATGGATGCCGGCAACAGGCGCCGGAAAAACGCCATCCACCGCCGCGGCCAGTCCGGCTCGAAGAACACCAGCACCGCGAAGACCATGATGAACGGGAACAGCCCGATCTGGAAAAACAGGTGCGTGAACAGGTGGAACACCAGTACCACTGCGAACGCGTAGGGTCGGGTCACCCGCCACAGCAGGAACGCAATGATGGTGGTGTCGAAAGCGAACGCGAACCACGAAAACGCGTAATGCACCCAGGGTTCGGCCAGCAACGGCCCCAGCAGTGGCATGCCCGACAGCGGCGGCAGCCAGATGTTGAGCGGCTGGGCGTGCAGCAGCCAGTCCGGTTCGGCCTTGGCCAGCCCGGCGTAGAAATACAGCAGCCCTACCTGGAAGCGCAGCCACCAGGTCTGCCAGGCCGGCAGCGTGTCGCGGGCGAGGCCGGGCCGGCGCCAGGCATCCACCGACCAGGCCCGGTGCGGCGACAGGAAACACAGAATCAGCGCCAGCAGGCTGACGAAGTAGTAGTGGTTCAGGTAATAGGTGACATCCATCAGTTCCGCGTAGGTGAACAGGCACCAGAAGCCGATGATGGCAACGCGGTAGAAGGCCCCCAGTGCCACCATCGCGGCAGTGGCGGCAATGCCGCTGTAGAGCAAGTACAGCCCGGCCTCGCCCGGCACCTGGACCCACGCGAAGCCCCAGTACTTGAAGTGGAAATCCGGGGCCACGTACAGCTGCTCGATCCAGCCGCAGGCCATGAAGCGCAGCGTGCCCGCGAACATCAGCGCCCCGAACAGCATCCGGAACACCGCCAGGGCGGCGATGTCCAGCGGCTGGTTCAGGCGATGGTAGAGCGCGTTCATGGGCCGCGTTGTCATCGGGTGACGTCGGTCGAGTTCAGTCGTTGTCGCCGGCCGCGGCGTTCGGCGTGGCCAGCGACAGCGCGGACACGATCGGGCCGCGGAAGATGTCCATCGCCGCCTTGATGTCGCCGTGCAGCTTGCACACCGGCAGCCCGGTGCGGTTGGCGCTGGCATTCATGCACTGGGTGGCGTCCGGAATGGCCGCCACCGCGGTGTCGAAATCGGGGTCGAGCGCGGCGAGCTGGTCGAGGGTGGCGTCGAGTTCGGTGACCAGGTCATCGGCCAACTCGTCACGGCCGATGCCGCGCAGCAGGTCGTTCACGCCCATGCCGTCGTCCACACCCGTGAACATGTCGCGGAAGGCCTGCACGTTGGCGCGAATGTTGGCGCCGGAATTCATCGACAGCCGCGACTCCAGCCGTTCCGGGCAGCTGGCGGTGGGGCACGGGGTGAGCCCGGTGGCGCCGATGCCGGTGGGGTCGGCGATCTTGTCGTCCTTCGTGATCTTTTCGGCGTAGAACAGCGCCACCGACAGGGCGTCGAGTGCCTGCTGCGGGCGCATGTAGACGTCGCTGCCGGCGCCGGCGGTCGACCACTCGGCCAGGAAGTTGCCGCCCGAGGGTGACCAGCGGTTGACCAGATCATCGGCCACGCTGGCAATGAAATCCGCCAGGCGGCTGGCGTACTGGGCGCGCTTGGTCACCAGATCGGCGCTGGATGGCGGCGGACAATCGGGGTTGGCGCCATCGAAGAACAGCAGGTACTCAATGGCGCCCAGGCCCTTGATGTTGATGGCGGTGTTCGCGTTGACCTCGCGGTCCTCCAGCGCGGCCAGATCGATCTGGCAGGGCGTGCGGAACGGGAAGGTGTAGATCTGACCGCGCAGATCGGCGCCGCCGGGCGTGGTGTCCAGTCCGGTCGAGCGGCCTGCCGGTCCGACCTGCAGTACCTCGTTGCGCTGCCAGCTGACCATCGCGTCGCGCCAGGCGTCGCGGGCCGCCATGAGTGCCTGATCGTCGTTCGGAGCCGCCGCATGGGCCGACATTGCGCTCTGCAACGCGTCGGCCTTGGTCGCGAAGTCCTCCAGCGCCGGCAGGATGATGTCGCTGCCGATATCGGCCAGAACGGCGCGTCGGGCATCGTCACCGATCAGGCCGCCGTTGCCACCGCCGCCGCTGCCGCCGCTGTTACCGAAATTCTCGAAGTCATCGGACGGGCAGCCGGCCAGCGCGAGGCAGGCCAGCAGGCCGGGCAGGAACGCAAGGCGGCGCAGCGTCATGGCGGGTCTCCGGGCAAGTGGACGGCGGGCGTACCCCGCTGAGTGAACGCAATGTAAATGATAACAAATCGCAAACGCAAATAGATGCGTATGCGTCGGTATACCGGTGGTCACCGGCCGGATGACGAAAGGTTGACAGGAGAATGCGAATCAGTCACAACTTAGTCGCTCATACATCTGATAAGCATTCGCATCCACTATGAACATGACACATCTCGGCCGAGGGGCGGCGGCCATCGTCCTGCCCACTTTCCTTTTCGCCTGCGGCGGCAGCAGCGGTGGCGGCGGTAATGGCGGCGGCGATGATATGCCGCAGGATCCGCCAGAGCAGTTCACCGTCATCGACAACGACACCACTCGGGCCAACGGCATCAACGGCATCGTTCACGCCAGCAATGGCGGCGTCTACGCCATCGGGTTCAGCGATCAGCAGGATCAGCGCACCGTCATCCTCGCCTACGATGCCGACGGCGACGTCGACGAGACCTTTGGTGACAATGGCGTGATGTCGCTCAACGTGCGCGTCGCTGGCCAGGGCATGGGCAGCGTTTCCTCGGGCGACGAGCAGGGCTTCGGCATCGTGCAGACCGCCGAAGGCGATCTGGTGATCGCCGTCAATGCCGCCGACGGCAATGGCGAAGCAGAGCTCGACGAGGGACAGAGTGTCTACCTGTTCCGTCTGGATTCGAGCAGTGACTTCGCCGTGGACACCGAATTCGGTGATGACGGCGGCTCCAACGGCCTGCTGGAGGGTGCCCAGGAAGTGGTATTTGCCACGCCCAATACGGACAACAGCAGCTATCAATCGACCGTCGGCGTTTTCCCGGTGGATGCTGCCTCTGATCTACTGCTTGATACGAGCCAGGCGCCCGATGAGCGTCTTGTAGTGCTCGGCGCCGGTTCGGCGCCTGTTTCGGCCGGCGCTACTGACCAGGACCGGTACGTGGCCCGCCTGATGGCGGACACCGGCATGGCCGACAACAGCTTCCGTGGCGGCTCGGCGCATCAATACACCACGCCGCGCGGGCCCAACTCGGGCGACAACGTTCGTCGTGGCTTCGTGGAAGCCGACGGCAGCATCATGAGCGCCGGTTATACCGATCTTGGCGATGGGTTCGGCAACCACATCATCCTGATCAAGCTGCAGGAGAACGGCCAGCCGGATCCCGGGTTCGGTGATTTCATCGATCCTTCGATGGACTCAATCGCCGGTGTTTCCGGCCCCGGTATTGCCGCGTTCAATCCCTTCCGCGATGTTGGCGGCTTTGCCGAGGCCTATGGCGCAGTGCCCCAGAGCAATGGTGAATACATCACCACCGGCTATGGCGCGGCCAATAACGGGACGCGGCCGCCCAGCGACGACCCGCTGTCGGAATATCTGGCCACGGACGGGCCGGACGTGGTGACGTTCCGCGTTGCCGGCGACACCATGGTTGACGAGGGATACGGAAACCCCAATGCGTCCGGCACCCAGGCCTTCCAGAGCGAAACCACCAACGATTTCACCGACGATCAGGAAGTCAGTGGCGAGGATCGCGGCCGTGACATGGTGGTGCTGCCCGACGACACCTCGGTGCATGTGGGCTACTACGGTGGCGTGCCGGCGATCTATGTGGTGACGCCCGATGGCCAGCTGGACACGACCGTGGATGACGACGGTCTGATTCTGCTGCCGCATGATGACATCCAGAACACCTCTGGCCCGGTCACGCAGCAGTTCTTCACTGTCGAGGCAACTGCTGACGGGTCTCGCCTTGCCATGGGCACCCGCGGCAACGATGACGCCGGCGCGCGCGTTGTCATTGTTGACCTGGAGCCGGAAGAGTAATTGCCAATCCTGTTCGGCTAAGTGGCCGCCCGGGCTTCCCGGGCGGCCTTTTTCGGTGGGGGATTGCCGCCGTTCAACCCTTCGCCAGCAATCGCTCGATCACCCGCTGCGACTCGGCGGCATAATGCCCGCCGAACAGGGCGTCGTGATTGAGCAGGTGATAGAGCTGGTAGAGGTCCCGGCGGATTTCCCGATAGCCGGCCTCGAGCGGCCAGGCGCCGTGATAGGCCTCGAAGAACAGCGGCGAGAAGCCGCCGAACAATTCGGTCATGGCCAGGTCGGTTTCGCGGTCACCGTAATAGACCGCCGGATCGAAGATCACCGGCCGGCCGGCGTCGTCCATGGCGGCGTTGCCACCCCAGAGATCCCCGTGCAGCAGCGAGGCTTCGGGCCGGTGGCCGGCCAGCAGATCGGGCAGTGTTGCCAGCAGCCGGTCGCCGGCGCGGGCCAGCTCGCGGTTGCCGCGTTCCGCGGCCAGTTCCAGTTGATAGCCGAGGCGGTTCTCCCGCCAGAACTCCAGCCATTGGCCGGTGCGGGCGTTGCGCTGCGGGGTGGTGCCGATGGTGTTGTCCCGGTCCCAGCCGAAGCGGGGTGCGGCGATGCCGTGCAGTTCGGCCAGCCCCTCGCCCAGGGCGGTCATGGCCTCGGCGTCCAGCGGTCGCAGGGCCAGATGCTCGATCGCCAGAAATGCCGCCGGCCCGGCCCGTCCCCGGGCTAGCACGCCGGGCACCCGCAGGCCGTGGGCCTGGCCCAGTTCCGTGAGCCCCGCCGCTTCGGCGACAAAGTCCGCTTCGCGTTCGGGGCGTCCGATCTTGAGGAACAGCGTTCCGTCGGTGGTGGCGACGCGGTAGGCCCGGTCCATGCTGGCGCCGCTGACCGGCTGCGCCTCGCCCAGGCGGAAGGATTCTCCCAGCGCCGCGCGCAGCGCCTGCTCGATGGCCGGCCAGATGTCGTCGTTATCGTTCATGCGGGGCACACAGGTCGGTGAGCCGCTGGCGCAGTCGCGAACCCAGGCCGAGTTGATCGCACCACTCGACCAGGGCGGCGGTATCGGTACCTTCCCAACGGATGTCTTCGGGGCCGACGTCCAGCGGCACATCGGTGACGATACGGGCCAGTTCCCGCGATCGGAACGCGGCTTCGCGCCCGGCCTCGAGCTTGCGCCGGGCCGCTGTGGCGCCGCGAATCGGCATGGCGGCGACAGCGTCCAGATTCGCGTACAGGCTATCGAGATCACGACCATCGGCCAGCAGGGCGGCGGCGGTTTTCGCGCCGATGCCGGCGACGCCGGGAATGTTGTCGACCGCATCGCCTACCAGGCCCAGGTAGTCCGGCATCTGCGCGCAGCGCACGCCGAAGCGCTCGATGATGGCGGCAGGGTCCAGTCGCGCACCGCGGGCGTAGTCGTACAGGCAGTCCCCGTCGACCAGAAGCTGGGCCAGGTCCTTGTCGGTGGACACGATGGTGACGGCCCGGCCCTGCTGCCGCGCCCGCGCGGCCAGCGTGCCGATCAGGTCATCCGCCTCATAGCGCGGGCTCGACAGGGTTGCCAGGCCCAGCGCCCGGCACAGGGCCATGCAGACGGTGATCTGGGCCTTGAGCGACGGCGGGGCCGGCTCGCGGTTGGCCTTGTAGTCGGGATCGATCTCGTTGCGGAAGGAACTGTCCAGCGATTCGTCGAATGCAATGGCGGCGTGGGTAGGCTGCGTTTCGCCCAGCAGTCCGGCCAGGAAATCGGCGAAGCCGTAGGCGGCGTTCACCGGCTCGCCGTCCGGGCCGGTCATGGTGGCCGGCAGGGAAAACCAGGCGCGAAAGATGTAGACGCTGGCATCGACCAGGAGCATCGGATTACAGTGCCGGCCTTGTCATCACCAATTCCCGGTCGCGCTCATGTCCATGGCGTCGAAAGTCTATCTCACCGCGGTGCTGGCCCTGGTCGCGGCCACGGCCGCGGCCGACGTGACGCTGGTATACGACGAGGGCGACGATCCGTTCAAGCTACGCGTGCGCGCCGGCGAGATCCGCATCGACGATGGCAGCGATAGCTGGCAACTCTACCGCCGGGCCGATAACGCTATCTATTCGGTGAACCCGGACCGGAATCGCTACACCCGCATGGATGAGGACGCGGCCGCCCGCATCCGCGATCGCATCCGGACGTTGCGGGAGCGCATGGAAACCAGGCTGGCCGAGCTGCCGGCGGCTGAGCGCGAGATCGCCCGCGCCGCACTGGCCGATCAGGTGCCGGGTTTCGGCGCTTCGCCGGAGGTCGACGTGACTGCCACCGACACCCGGGAAGAGATTGCCGGCCGGGCCTGTACCGTGTTCCAGGTCCGCCGCGGCGGCAAGGCCGAGGATCAACTCTGTGTGGCCAGCCGCGATGCGCTGGGGATGACAGCGGACGAATTCGATACCGTGGCGGTGATGTTCGAACTGATGCAGACGCTGCTGGCCGGCACCGGCATGGAGTACGTCGGGTTGCCGTACCTGGAACTCGACGGTGTGCCGATCCGCTATCAGGACGGGCGCGAAGGCCGGCGGCGCACGCTGTCACGCGTGTCGCACGATACTATCCCGGGCCTGATGTTCGAGATTCCGCCGCATTACGAGGCGGCCTCGCCGCAGCTGGAAAGCGGCCGGTGAGCGGCCAGGATTACGTATCGGCCGCGCGTATCGGTTAGACTGCTACCGTCTGGCGCTCGCCGGGGAGAAACCGTTCCACCATGGGACAGTCGAGCGGGCAACAACCACTGAACAAGGTCTGGAACCAGAACATGAGCGTAAAAATCGCAGTGCCGAAAGAGGCGGCGAGCGGGGAGACCCGCGTCGCGATGGTGCCCAAGGTGGCGGACAAGCTGACCAAGCTGGGCGTCGAATTGCGGGTTCAGAAAGGCGCCGGCGATGGCTCGCGCATTCCCGACGATGCCTATGGCGAAGACACCAAGATCGCCGGCCGCGCGGCCGACATCTACGGCGCCGACGTGGTGCTGGCAGTGAATGCGCCGTCGGCCACCAATCTGGCCAAGATGAAGAAGGGCTCGATACTGCTCAGCTTCGTCCAGGCCCATCAGAATGCGGACGCCGTGGAAGCCATGTGCAAGGCCGGCGTGACCTGCTTCGCGATGGAGCTGGTGCCGCGCATCACTCGCGCCCAGAGCATGGACGCGCTGTCCTCGCAGGCCTCGGCGGCCGGCTACAAGGCCGCGCTGATGGCGGCGAGCAATCTCGAGCGCTTCCTGCCCATGCTCACCACCGCCGCCGGCACCATCCGCCCGGCCAAGGTTCTGGTGATCGGCGCCGGCGTTGCTGGCCTGCAGGCCATCGCCACGGCCAAGCGGCTGGGCGCCAAGGTCGAGGCCTATGACGTGCGCACCGACACCAAGGAACAGGTCGAGTCGCTGGGTGCCGAGTTCCTGGTGGCCGAAGGCGTCAAGGCCGAGGCCGAGGGCGGTTACGCCCGCGAACTGACCGATGACGAGAAGGCCAAGCAGCAGGAAATGCTGGCCAAGCACGTGGGCCAGGCGGATGCGGTGATCACCACCGCCGCCGTGCCCGGCCGGCCGGCGCCCAAGATCATCTCCAAGGCGATGGTCGACGGCATGAAGGCCGGCTCGGTGCTGGTCGATCTGGGTGCCGCCGGCGGCGGCAACTGCGAGCTGACCAAGCCCGGCGAGACGGTCAAGCACGGGTCGGTCACCATTCTCGGCCCGACCAACATGGCCGGCGAGCTGGCCGAACACGCCAGCGAGATGTACGCGCAGAACCTGTTCAACTTCCTCAGCCTGATCCTGGTCGAGGAAGACGACGAGGGCGAGGACGACAAGTCCAAGGGCCCCAAGCCGCGCAAGCTGGCGATCAACTGGGACGACGAGGTCCTCGCCAAGTCCGTGCTCACGCGCGACGGCGAGATCGTGAACGAGGCTGCCAAGGAAGCGCTCAAGAAATAGGCATCGGCGATGCCGGGCGCGGCCGTCGGCGGCGCCCCGCAACGTGCGACACGTCCAGGGAGACTGCTCAATGATTACCGGATTCGTTGCCCTCTACATCTTCATGCTCGCGGCCTTTACCGGCTACGAGATCATCGGCCGCGTGCCGGTGATTCTGCACACGCCGCTGATGTCGGGCTCCAACTTCGTGCACGGCATCGTGCTGGTGGGCGCGATGGTGGCGCTGGGCCACGCCCATGGTTTCTGGGAGACGCTGATCGGCTTTGTCGGCGTGGTGCTGGCGGCGGGTAACGCCGTGGGCGGCTACGTCGTGACCGAGCGCATGCTGGAAATGTTCAAGTCTTCCAAGGACTAGGGCCGGCGACCAACGCCGATCACGCGCCACCGAGCTCCGAATAAAGGTCAACCGCTATGGATTTCTGGTCATTCACCGTCGAGGCGAGCTACTTCATTGCCGCCGTCCTGTTCATCATGGGCCTCAAGCGCATGGGCTCGCCCAAGACTGCCCGCGGAGGCATTGTCTGGGCGGGTGCCGGTATGGTCCTGGCCACCGTGGTTACGCTGTGGCATCCGGCGATGGAAGCCGGCGTCGGCCGCTACTTCCTGATCCTGCTGGCCATCGGCATCGGTGGCATCGGCGCCTGGATCTCCGGCAAGCGGGTGCAGATGACCGCCATGCCGCAGATGGTGGCGCTGTACAACGGAATGGGCGGCGGTGCCGCGGCCGCGATTGCGCTGGTAGAAATGTATTCCGGCGCGGCCTGGACGCACGGCACCACGGTGCTGATTCTCGCGGTGGCCGGCGCCATCATCGGCGCGGTGTCCTTCTCCGGCAGTCTGGTGGCCTGGGCCAAGCTGGAAGGTGTGCAGAAGAAGACCATCCGCCTGCCGCAACAGCACCTGATCAACGGCGGTGTGGCCCTGGCGGCCGTGGTGCTTGGCGTGATGATCGTGATGGCCGAATCCAGCGCCCCGGTGCTGGTGACGCTGCTGCTGATCACCACGCTGGTGCTCGGTCTGGTGATCACCAACCCGATCGGCGGTGCCGACATGCCGGTGGTGATTTCGCTCTATAACGCGCTCACCGGCCTGGCCGTTGCGTTCGAGGGCTTCGTGCTGTCCAACCCGGCCATGATCATCGCCGGCACCGTGGTCGGCTCGGCCGGCACGCTGCTGACCTTCCTGATGGCCAATGCCATGAACCGGTCGATCACCAACGTCCTGTTCGCCGGTTTCGGCGTGGACGATGGCGCCGAAGCGGAAGGTCCCGAGGGCGAGATGAAATCGGTGGAAGCGTTCGACGCATCCGCCAGCTTCGCCTACTCCGACTCCCTGATCATCGTGCCCGGCTACGGCCTGGCCGTGGCCCAGGCCCAGCACAAGCTGTGGGAATTCGTGCAGATGCTCCAGAAGGAGCACGGCGTGGACGTGAAGTTCGCCATCCACCCGGTTGCCGGCCGTATGCCGGGTCATATGAACGTACTGCTGGCCGAGGCCGGCGTGCCCTACGACATGATCTACGATCTCGAGGACATCAACGCCGAGTTCCCGACCGCTGATGCGGCACTGGTGATCGGCGCCAATGACGTGGTCAACCCGGCCGCCCGCACCGACGAATCCAGCCCCATCTACGGCATGCCGATTCTCGATGTGGACAAGGCCCGCGAGGTGTACGTGATCAAGCGCGGCAAGGGCACCGGCTTCTCCGGCGTGCAGAACGCTCTGTTCTTTGGCGACAACACCCGCATGATCTTCGGCGACGCCAAGCAGGTCTGCAGCGACCTGGCCGGCGGGCTCAAGCAGCTCTGATCGGCTACTTCCGTGCGTAAGCAAGAGGCCGCCCTGTGGGGCGGCC